>JADHLS010000084.1 GCA_016780605.1 Reyranella sp. | reverse complement strand
GGCGAGGTCGACCGCTCCACGCATGGCCTTCGACGCCTGGCGGCAGTTGAACGCAACGGCTTCATCTGGGTGCGGCCGGGTGGCGAAGAGCCCTTCGACCCCGATGCCTTGCTGGGCACTCTCGCGCCGGAGATGGCGGCGTATAGGTTCGAGCGCTACAGCCACTACGAGACGCGCACGCTGCGGCGAGCGATGAACTGGAAGCTCGTCATCGGTACGTTCCTGGAAGGCTACCATATCAAGGTTCTGCATCGGAACACGATCTCGTCGCTGCTTCTGGGGGCACAAACCTCCTTCGATCCTTATGGCCGGAACCTTCGAATGGCGGTGCCGCGCGCCGGTTTTGAGACGCTGCGCGAGACACCGGAACACGAGTGGGACGTGCTGAAGCACACTGCCGTCGTCTATGAGCTGTTCCCCAACACCGTGCTGGTCTGGCAGGGGGACCATATGGAGACGTGGCGGGTCTTCCCCGGGAACACTCCGGACGAGAGCGTGATGCATGCGTCGCTCTACATCCCGGAGCCGGCGCTCACCGACAAGGCGAAGCGCCATTGGGATCGCAACATGAAGCTCCTGCTCGACACGGTGGAGAAGGAGGATTTCCCGCTGGGTGAGGACATGCAGCGTGGCTTCCATTCCGGCGCGCAGGACCGTCTGTTGTTCGGCCGCAACGAACCCGCATTGGCGCATTTCCATCGCTCGGTCCACGAGGCACTCGGGCTCCAGGAAGCATGTGGCCAGGTTGGGCCATATGGGCAGCCGATTCCATAGCAAGGCGCCCGTTTCAATTGCTTGAAATTAATCTCGATTGAACAACTGTACTACGCGAGGAGATGACCATGACACAGCTTCCGATTTCCGCAGATTCGCATATCACCGAACCGCCGGATTGCTATCGCGAGCACATCGAACCCGCCTACCGCGACCGTGCACCCCATGTCGTGCGCGATCCAAAGTACGGCGACATCTACGTCGTTGAAGGCATGAAACAGACCATCCCGATGGGTTTGGTTGCTGCGGCGGGCGTCGAGCCCAGCAGCATCCGCATCGGCGGTGCGCGTTTTGAGGACCTGCATCGCGGCGGGTGGGATCCGGCCGCCCGTCTTGCCGATCAGGACAAGGACGGCGTCGGCGCGGAAATCATCTATCCAACCGTCGGCATGGTCCTCTGCAACCACCCCGACCAAGATTACAAGAAGGCCTGCTTCGACGCCTACAATCGCTGGCTCCAGCAGTACACGGCACATGCCCCCGACCGGCTGATCGGCATCGGTCAAACGGGGATCCGCACCATCAAGGAAGGCGTCGCCGATCTCGAACGCATCAAGGCCATGGGATTCAAGGGCGTCATGATGCCGGGCAATCCCGGCGAACTCGACTATGACAACCCCTCCTATGATGCCCTTTGGGAGGCCGCCGTCGCTCTCGACATTCCGTTGTCGTGGCACATCCTGACGTCGAGCAGCGACAGCATCAATCAGCACCGTGGCCCCAAAATCAACGGGTTCCTGTCGATCATTCGCGGCTGTCAAGACATCATGGGCATGCTGATATTCAGCGGCGTGTTCGCCCGTCATCCGAAACTCAAGGTGGTGTGTGTCGAGGCCGATGCCGGCTGGGCGCCGCATTTCATGTACCGCATGGATCACGCCTACAAGCGCCACCGCTACTGGATGAAGGGACAGGAGCTGCCGCGCCTGCCGTCGGAATATTTCCGCGACAACATCAGCCTGACGTTCCAGGACGATTTCGTCGCGTTCAAACTTGCCGACATGCTGGCGCCGCATCAGCTGATGTGGGCTAACGACTTCCCGCATAGCGACTCGACCTGGCCGTGGAGCAAGGATGTGATCGCCGAGCAGACCGCCCATCTCGACGCAGGACAGCGTCAGCGTATCCTGCGCGACAACGTGGCGGACCTTTACAGGCTCGCTGCCTAACTGGCCGCTGCTTCTCGTCCTGAGACACGGCATCAATTGTCGGCGGATCGCTTCCGAGCCGTGAGGGATCATCATGAAGTTCAGCCTGTTCATCTATTGCACGGTCGGCCGGCGGGCTGAACTCGAAGGCGGGATGGCCGGCCGCAAGCCGGAGCTGTACCAGCGCATGCTGGACGAGATCGCGGAGTACGCGCGGTATGCCGACGATGCCGGGTATTTCGGCTTCGGCCATCCCGAGCACCATTTGCAGATCGAGGGCTTCGAGATCTCGAACGACCCTCGGCTGATGGGAATGTGGCTCGGCAAGCACACGAAGAGGCTGCGCGTCATCACCTGCGGCTTCGTTTCGACTACGCACAATCCGCTGCGCGTTGCCGAGGACATCGCCACCATGGACCACATGCTGGGGGCCCGCTTCGGCGTCGGCTTGGTGCGCGGCTATCAGGCTCGATGGGTGGAGAATTTCAAGGTGCGCGAGGATCTCCACGCGGTCGGTCCGTGGAACAAGGACTCGCCGGCCGATGAAGCCAACCGGGAATATTTCAGCGAGTTCGTCGACGTCGTGGTCAAGGCGCTGACGCACGATACCTTCAGCCATCGTGGGCGGTACTGGAACTTCCCGCCGGTCGGTATGGTCAATCCGCATCCGCACGGCGTCTACACGACCTACGGGCAGGGCGTCGCCCCGGACATGCACATTAACGAGGTCGGCATCGCACCGCGTCCGCTGCAGACGCCGCATCCGCCCCTCTATGGCGGCTTCGCCGCCTCAATGCGCACGGCGTTGTTCTGGGCGAAGTACGGTGGCAAGCCGATCGTCTTGACGGACAAGCTCGACTTCTACAGCCAGCTCAATCGCGCCTATCACGACGAGGCGGCGAAGCACGGCCGAGCCGTCAAGCCCGGCCACGCGACGGCCTGGGGCGGCATCTTCATTTGCGCGCCCACCGATGCCGAAGCGCACGCCCAGCTCGAGGACATGCGGTGGTTTTGGGACCAATGGGCCACCCCGTTCGGGCAGGGCCTGCCCGAGCTGCTCGTCGGCTCGCCGGACACTATCTCACGTCGGCTGGAGGCGGTTCAGAAGGCTGTGCCCGGCCAGGATGAGATTGTGTTGCTGGTTCCGCAGGGTCTGCATGATCGCGGCCAGATACTGCGATCGCTGGAGCTGATGGCGACGAAGGTCATGCCGCGCTTCGCGGACCCGACTTGATCATGCCGGCGAAACGTTGGCCCTCATGATCGATCCAGTATCCGCCGGCGATCGCGGGTTCGGCTTCAGCGACGCCGAGCTCGTCGCGCATCCCACCGTGTTCGGGCCTGACCTGTTCAAGGGCAAGGTGATCGTGGTTTCGGGCGGTGGCAGCGGCATCGGCAAGGCCATCGCCATTCTCTTCGCCAGGCTCGGCGCACGTCTTGTCCTTTGCGGTCGCAAGCCCGAGAAGCTCGAAGCCACCGTCGCGTTGCTGCGCGGCGTGGGCACCGATGTCGACGCCATGGCAATGAGCATTCGCGAACCAGAAGAGGTCGAATCGTTCATGGAGCGCGTATGGTCGCGCCATGGCCGGCTCGACGTGCTCGTCAACAACGCTGGCGGACAGTTTGCGCAACCGGCCATCGATTTCAGCGTCAAGGGCTGGAAGGCCGTCATCGACACGAACCTGAACGGCACGTGGTACATGATGCAGGCTGCCGCTCGACGCTGGCGCGATCATGCCCAGGCGGGCAACATTGTGAACATTACGGCCACCATCGGACGCGGATTGCCGCACATGGCTCATTCGACTGCCGCCCGTGCCGGGGTCATCTATCTGTCGAAGACGGTCGCGGTCGAATGGGCGCCCCTGGGTATCCGAGTAAACTGCCTCGGCGTCGGTGCAGTGGAGAGCAGCGGCTTCGCGCAGTATTCCGAGGAGGGCCGCAAGACCTTCTACGAAAGCAACCCTATGCGCCACCCAGGGGACGTCTGGGACGTCGTCGAAGGCTGCGTCTATCTGGCTGGCCCCTCAGGCAAGTTCATTACCGGCGAAGTCCTCACCATCGATGGCGGGCAGCAGATGTGGGGCGACTTCTGGTCGGCCGGCCGTCCGGACTACTTCAAGCTCGGCTAGAGGTGACGCGATGCTGCCCAAGAAAACGATGGCCATGGTTCAGACGGGTCCGCGCCAACTGGAGCGTCGTGATCTCCCGATCCCGCCGATAAGCGCCGACAGCGCGATTCTTAGAATCGAGGCTTGCGGCATCTGCGGCAGCGACCACGAGCAATACGAAGGCGCGCTGAACACGCCTTATCCGGTCGTCCCCGGCCATGAGCCGTTGGGCATCATTGCGGCCATCGGCGATGTCGCGGCGAAGCGCTGGCGCGTCGATGTCGGCGACCGTGTCTGCGTCGAGACGATGCTGTCCTGCCATTGCTGCAACACGTGTCTTGGCGGGCACTACCATCTGTGCGACCGGCGGCAGATCTATTCCTACATCCCGCTCACCGTGGCGCCGGGAATCTGGGGTGCATACTCGCAGTACATGTATCTCGCGCCCAACGCGATCGTTCACCGGATCGACAAGTCCTTGCCGCCGGAGATCGCGGTCATGTTCAATCCACTCGGCGCCGGTTTTCGCTGGGCGGTCGAGCTTCCCGCGACAAGCGCCGGCGATACCGTGATGATCCTGGGCCCGGGGCAGCGCGGATTGGCCAGCGTCGTGGCCGCACGCCATGCGGGGGCAGGCACCATCATCGTTACCGGACTGGCCTCGGACGCCAAGAAGCTGGCCGTCGCGCGTGCACTCGGCGCGGACTACACGATCGACGTGGACAACGAGGACCCCAGGGAGCGTGTCCGAGAGATCACGGCCGGAAGAGGCGTGGATGTCGTTGTCGATGTCACCTCGTACGCCACCCAACCTGTGCGAGGGGCGCTCGACTACGTGCGTCGCGGCGGGACAATCGTCCTTGCCGGAGTGAAGGGATTCACCATGCAGGACGGAAAGAGGCGTCAAAAGACGGTACCGGACTTCGTCTCCGACATGGTTGTCTGGAAGGAAATCACCATTAAGGGTGCCATCGGTGTTCTCAGCTCAGGCTACCGCAAGGCGATCGATCTAATTGAAAGCCGCAAGGTTCCGCTTGCGCTGATGCACACGCACGATTTCGCGCTGGAAGAGGCGGATCTGGCGATCCGAACACTCGCCGGCCAAGTCGACGGCGAACGGTCGATCCACTCCTGCCTCATTCCGCCCTCGTAGGAAACAACGGCTTTGGAAGAAGCGACGCCATGAACCTACCGCCGCGGCTCCCGCCCTTCGATCAGGAGGTGGCTCGCCGCTTCCTGGAATCGGCCGTACCGTCGTCCGGCCTTCCGCAATATCTCGGTCTACGCACCACGCTCGTCGAGCCCGGGCGGCTGCGCGTGGAGATGGCGGCGGATGCGAAGCTGCTGACGCGTTTCGGCAATCTGCATGGCGGCGTGCTCGCGGCACTGTGCGACCATGCGCTTGGACTCGTATGCTACCCGCACATGCAAGCGGGCCAATGGGCAGCCACGACGGAGTTCAAGCTGAACCTCCTCGCGCCCGTCTCCTCTGGTAAGGTGATTGCCGAGGCACGCATTGTCGCCATGACGCGCTCGACCGCAGTAGTGCGGATCGACGTCGAAAACCACGGCCGGACTTGCGGCGCTGCTCAAGGCACGGTTCTGATCATGCAACCACAGCCACCGAAGTCCCGTGACTAGTCTTGGTTTTCGTCCATTGCCAAGCGACCGGCGACCGTATTCGCTGACAAAGCACAGAGGCGATGGGTTCAGCTGCGCCCTGCCATCATGCGGGTCACATTGTAGGTTATCACCACCTCGTTGCGCTGATTGACGATGCTATTGATCGTCGTGACGATTCCCCGGTTCCCTTTGCTGGTTGGCCGGATCGCCGTCACTTCCACTTCGCCGTGAATGGTATCGCCGACATTGGTTGGAGCATGCACCTTTATGGTCGATTCCAACATGGCGAGCCCGGTATGCTGCATCGTGGCCTGAACCAAGAGACCTTCAACGAAGCAGTAGCAAAGAGCACCCGGCACCGGACGGCCTCGCATGGCGCCGTGGTGCTCGCTGAAGGTCACGTCGGTGAAGATCATCTCGACCATACCCGTGGCATTGATGAAATTCACCAGATCAGCTTCGGTGATGGTGCGATTGATGGTGCGAAATTTCTGGCCGACCTTGAGGTCAGTCCAGAACAGCCCGAGGCCGACATACTCCATGCGCTCTCCACATGCCGCAGCAAGGGTGCGGCGACGGCTGCCGTCACTCCTATGGAAGGCGGGAATACCACAACAATGTTCTAATGTTAATTCGAATATGGCTACAATGCTTGCTGCAAGTTGAGTACTTCTTGGAGGGCCGTATATTGAGATTCTAATGAATGTTCGGTACTAATGGAACGGATAACCAAAAGACCGAGATGCAAGGAGTGACTGCAAAGTGGGCGAGAATTCCGGCTTGGCGGAGGTCCAGCTTCGATTGAACACGGCCAGTTCATGCATGCCTCTTACTCTCGTGAAGTATTGCCGGCACCGCAGATCTTCGCGGTCTTAGCGGATGTTCAGAGACGCTCAGAAAGGCGGCGCTAGATATGGCACGCACCGAATATTTCGACGCTCTTGAAACACGTTCGTTCGAAGAACGGGAGATCGCACTGGCCGCCGCCCTCGAGGTGCAAGTCGCGCATGCCAAGGCGAATGCGCCATTTTTTGCTGAATGGTTAAAGGACGTCGATCCGGCTACGGTAAAGAGCCGCGCCGCGCTCGCACGCCTTCCAATTCTGCGTAAAGCAGACCTCACTGCGATGCAGAAGAGGAATCCGCCGATGGGAGGGCTGCTCAGCATCCCCCTCGCGCAAGTCCAGCACATTTTTATGTCGCCAGGGCCCATTTTCGAGATCGATACCGCCGAGAAGGACTATTTGCGCGGCGCGCGGGCCATGTATGCGGCAGGGTTTCGTGCCGGCGATATCGTTCACAATACCTTTTCGTACCACCTCACGCCGGCCGGCCTCATGATGGAGGCTGCAGCGCGGGCATTGGGCTGTGCGGTCGTGCCGGGAGGCGTCGGCCAGACCGAGTTGCAGCTCGACGCCATAGAAGCCATCCGACCGGGCAGCTATGTTGGAACACCTTCGTTTCTGAAGATTCTCCTCGAGAAGGCTGATGACCTTGGCAAGGACATTTCGTCGATTCGAAAGGCCTTTGTCAGCGCTGAGGCGCTGCCACCTTCGCTCCGCCAAATGTTTCGCGACCGTGGCATAGCGGCCTTTCAGAGCTATGGCACGGCAGATGTGGGCATCATCGCCTACGAGTCCCAAGCCCTGGAGGGCATGATCGTCGACGAAGGCGTTCTGGTCGAGATCGTGCGGCCGGGCACCGGCGATCCCGTTGCCGACGGCGAGGTAGGCGAAGTGGTCGTTACGACCTTCAGCAGGGCCTATCCTCTGGTGCGCTTCGGAACCGGTGACCTGTCCGCCGCGCTGCCCGGCATCAGCCCTTGTGGCCGCACAAACATGCGCATCAAGGGTTGGATGGGGCGTGCCGACCAGCGCACAAAGGTCAAGGGCATGTTTGTTGACCCAGCACAGATTGCGCTGATCGCCCGGCGTCATCCGGAGCTCGGCCGCGTGCGGCTGGTCGTCGACTGGGTCGACCAGCAAGACGTCATGACCCTGAAGGCCGAGCTCATCGGGGGCTCCACCGACTTGGCTAAGGCGGTGGAGGGCAACGTCCAGAATATCTGCAAGGTCCGGGGACGCGTGGAGTTCGTGGCGCCTGGCAGCCTGCCTAACGACGGTAAGGTGATCGACGATGTGCGCAAATACACCTGATCAGTCGACGTCCTGGCGGACGAGCTGGTGTTCCCGTCGCGACGCCTTTGCATGAACGGAGACGGGCGACAGGTCTAGCCACCGCTTCGTCGATGACCTCGGGGGAGCGGAGCCGTGCGCCAATGTGACGGAGAATGATGATGGCCGAGACTGATCTGACCGGCAGGGTAGCGGTTGTAACGGGCGCCGCGAGAGGCCTCGGCCGTGCCTATGCGCAGGGGCTTGCCAAGGCTGGGGCCACGGTAGTTGCGCTCGATCTCTCGGATTGCAGCGATACAGTTCGCGAGATTGAGACTAACGGCGGTCGGGCATTCAGCCGGCGATGCGATGTTGGAGACATGACCAGTTGCCGCGACGCGGCGGAAGATGCCCTCACCCGGCTTGGCCGGGTGGATGCGCTGGTCAACAACGCGGCGCTGTTTGCGACGCTCAAGTCGGGTCGCTTTGACACTATCGCCGAGGAAGACTGGGAGTCATGCATGCGTGTCAACGTCACCGGCGTGTGGAATTGCTGCCGTGCGTTTGTGCCGCCCATGCGCGAACGGGGTGGCTCCGTGGTCAATATCTCCTCGTTGGCTGCAACATATGGTCTGCCCAACGCCCTGCATTACACGACGTCTAAGGCGGCCGTGATTGGATTGACGCGAGGTCTCGCGCGCGAACTGGGCCGCTTCAACATACGTGTCAACGCAGTGGCCCCTGCGGCCGTTGAGACAGACGGCATGAGCCAGTTCTTCGGTGAGAAGAAGGAAGACGCTGTGAAGGCTATTGTTTCCGGCCAGTCGATTCGCCGTGTCCTCACGACCGACGATCTGGTTGGCACAATCGTCTATCTTGCTTCCGATGCCAGCTCGATGGTGACAGGCCAAACGATTGCCGTCGATGGCGGGACGGTCTCCCTCTAATCTCACATCAAGTCAGGCTCCGTCGCGTTTGGGAATGCGCGTGTGTGCTGCGAAGCTGCACCAAGCAACCGACAACCGTTGAAAGGATCACATTGACCGCCATTGCCTTTCCGATTCCTGACGACGTCATCGCAATAGCGGATGGCATCGAAGGTTTCCTTCGCAGAGAGGTGTTTCCGCGTCACCAGAGCGATCATGCGCTGCTGTCCGATCCGCGTCGCACGTACAGCGACGATGGCCGCTATGTCCCCGCTGTAGTCGACCATATTCGAGGCGTGCGCATTGCGGCCGCAAAGGCTGGTTACTACTCCATGTCAGTGCCTGTGGAACTGGGTGGGGCAGGCATGGGCATGCTTGCCTACTTCGTTGTGTGGGAGCGTATCTATCGTCTTTGTGGCAGCCACCATTGGCTGGGTGCTTATGCGGTCAGCCACTGGGCCTTCGGTCCAAGCCCGGTCCTATTGAAAGTGACGGATCGTGCACGCTCCGAGATTCTAGGGGGCATGATGGAGGGCCGGACATCGATGTGTTTTGGCATGTCTGAGCCCGGTGCCGGCTCGGATGCGACCATGATCCAGACGAAAGCCAGACAAACCGACACTGGCTGGCGACTCAACGGCCGCAAGATCTGGACGACGAACGCGCCGCAGGCAGACTACTGCATCGTCTTTGCCGTGACCGATCCGGACCGTGCGTCACGCCGGGCTGGTGGCATCAGCGCCTTTCTAGTGCCGACCGCGTCACCCGGCTTCAGGCTGGAGAGTGTCATCCGCATGCATGGGTCGGTGGGTGGCAACGAGGGCTCCATCGTGCTGGAGGACGTTCAGGTCGAGCCATGGCAGCTGGTCGGTGAACTGCATGAGGGTTTCCGCATCGGACTGTTGGGCGTCTCTATCGGCCGTATCTACAATTCAGCTCGCGCCGTGGGCCTTGGCCGTTGGGCGATCGAGGCAGCGCTGCGCTACACACAACAGCGTGAGGCTTTCGGCAAGCCGATCGCGGAATACCAGGGCGTGACGTTTCCGTTGGCCGAAGCGGCGATGGAGCTGCATGCGGCGCATCTTATGGCGCTGAATGCGGCGGCCTTGATCGACCGCGGCGAGCGGGCGGTGAAGGAACTGTCGATGGCCAAGGCCTATGCGGTGGAGATCGGTGCCCGGGCGCTGGATCGTGCTATCCAGACTCATGGCGCCATGGGGTTCACCAACGAGCTCGGACTTGTTCATGCGTGGCAGGACGTTCGCTCGGTCAACGTGGCGGACGGCACAAATGAGGTTTTGCGTCGTACGATCGTGCAACGCCTCCTTGCGGGAGACACGGAATTGTAGGCGTCTGGGAGAGGCCGCAGGCTTCGTTCGCCATGTGCTACTGCTGCCCTGCGCCGTCGCCGAGCGAACCCTAAATGAGGAAGGCAAGCATGCGAATGAAGGGCAAGGTCGGCATCGTTACCGCGGCCGCCTCGGGAATGGGGAGGGCAGGGGCCGTTCGTTTCGCTCGCGAGGGCGCTGCCGTCGCCGTCGTCGATCGGGACGAGGCAGGCGTTGCTGCCACGGTCGCACAGATCGTGAACTCTGGAGGCCGGGCTAAGGGCATCGTGGCCGATCTGGGTGAAGACGACGCGGCACGCCAGATCGTCAAAGAGGCCGCCAACGCCTTTGGCGGCCTCGATTTCGTCTGGAACCATCTTGGCCATCCCGGTCCCGCTTCGGTTGAGGGACTGGATCTGGCGGATTTCGACTTGGCGGTCCGCCTCAACTTGCGTTCTGTGCTGATCACCACCGAAGCAGCCGTTCCAGAATTGCGAGCGCGAGGCGGCGGTGCGCTGCTCTTTACGGCCTCGACATCCGGCCTGCATGGCTCGCCATTTAGTCCTGTCTATTCTGCCATGAAGTTCGGGGTCGTTGGTCTCACGCGCTCGCTCGCCAAGCGCTTGGCCCGCGATGGGATCCGCGTCAACGCTCTGTGCCCCGGCCCTATAGATACGCCGATGTTACGCGTGTTCGTCGCCAGGCCTGACCAACAAGGTACACGCGGCCAGGATCCAGAAGAGCTCATCCGCAAGCACGCCGGCATGACGCCTTTGGGACGGCCGGGCAGACCTGAGGAGATTGCCAACGCGGCACTGTTTCTTTTGTCCGACGAGGCTTCGTTCGTGACTGGCGCGGCTCTACCGGTCGATGGAGGATCAACGGCGTGAATAAGCTGGATGCGATGGTTCACGAGTGAGTTCGGCACGAAGCTGCCGACGGGCAATCATCGTAGGCATCAGGCGGGACAGCCTGCGTACTCCTCGCGTATTTCAACCCTCAAGGGCCGCAATCAGCGAGGCGCCAAGCTCCCGACAGAAGGCAAACCGCTGCTTGGCTGCTGATACCACCCTCGATTCCGCGACAATCTGCAAGTAGACGCAAAATCGTGAATACCCCTTACGCTCGGCTGTATTTCAAGATAACCGGATGCGTTCACAGCGTGAGATTGAATGCGACGGAGATACGCTCGGCGGTTCCGTGATAGGGGCGCACCTGGTGCATCAGCCAGGCGGGGAACATCACAAGCCGGCCGGGCTTGGGCCGCAGCGCCTGAATGGAGGTATTCGAAAGGTCGCTCGACCCGACATAGCCGAGATGCG
>JADHLS010000083.1 GCA_016780605.1 Reyranella sp. | reverse complement strand
GGCGCAACGGCTTTCCCCACGTGTTCGACCTGCATGTCGCGATCTGCCCCGGCGCCACGGCCCAGCACCGCGATCCAACGACCCACGGCAAGCCGATGTTCTTCATGCTGACAGCGCGCGACGACTACACGCCCGCTCCGCTTGCCGTGGAGTATGCCGAGCGCATGCGCGCGGCCGGCAATCAGCGCATCAAGGTCAAGGTGTACGGCAGCGCCCATCACGGCTGGGAATCGCTGGGGCCGGTGTTCGACATCAAGGATGCCGAGAACTGGTCGTGCTGCCGCAACTACATCGAGGACGACGGCCGGCACTTCGTCGTCGCCGCCGGCCGAGCCATGAGCGAGCCCGAATACCAGGCCTGGGCCCGCCAACACTGCGTCACGCGCGGGGCCCGAGCCGGCGGCGGTACAGCCGAGCTGAAACAACGTGCGACGGCGGATTTGCTGGCTTTTTTGAAGGCACAGGGTTTCGCGCCTCAATGGACGAATCGCACGCTTCCTGCTATACACGCTGCGTGAATCGACTACGCCTTATTGCCGCGTTGCTGGCGTTCCTGATCCCCATCGCGGGATCCCTTCCCTCCCAAGCCAACGAGACCCTGTGGACCGGCTCGAGCGCCGGGCGCGAACGTGCCGAGACGCTCGTGAAGGCGATCCGCAATGCGGGCGACCATGGGCTCGATCCCAAGTGGTACGGCCTGGTCGAGGTCGAGAAGGCCGTCGCGCCCGGCGCCGATCCGGCGGCGGCCGAAACGCTGCTGACCGCGGCGTTCGTTGCGTACGCGAGCGATGTGTCGACCGGCCGCGTGCGCGCCAACCGCGTCGACAAGGACATCGACATCGTCCAGCGCAAGGTCGAGCGGAGCGATCTCCTGAAGGCCGCCGCCACGGCGGCCGACTTCGCCGCCTACCTCGAGAGCTTGCCGCCCAAGGGCGACTACCCGGCGCTGCAGAAGGCGCTGGCGACGTGGCGCGAGAAACGCGGCAAGGCGGTATTCACCCAACTGCCCGATGGCAACTGGCTGAAGCCTGGCATGACCGACCCGCGCGTTCCGATCCTGCGCAAGCGCCTGGCCGAGCTCGACCTCGCCGTGCCCGAGCCGGCGGCGGGTGCTTCGCCCGATCTCTACGACGAGCCGTTGGCGGCCGTGGTCAAATCCTACCAGGAGACCAAGGGCCTCACGGTCGACGGCGTCATCGGCGCCAATACGACTCGCTCGCTCAACACCACGATCGACGACCGCATCGACCAGATCATCGCCAACCTCGAGCGGCGGCGCTGGCTGCCCGAGGACCTCGGCAGCCGCTACGTCTTCGTCAATGCTGGCGACTACTCGATGATGTTCGTCGACGGCGGAAAGACAGTGTTCCAGAGCCTGGTGATCGTCGGCACGCCCAAGGATCCGACGCCGGAGATCCAGTCCACCATGCGCGGCTTCCAGACCAATCCCTATTGGACGGTGCCGCAATCGATCTCGGGCGAGGAATATCTCCCGATGCTGCGCCGCGATCCCAACGCACTGCAGGCCGCCGGCTTCAAGATCTTCGAGAACTGGAACGACGACACCGAGGTCGATCCCAGCGCAATCGACTGGAGCTCGATCCATCCCAAGGCGTTCCCCTACCGCATCCGCCAGGAGCCGGGGGCGAGCAACGCGCTGGGCTACATCTTCTTCCCGTTCCCCAACAGGTACGGGATCTACATGCACGATACGGCCAGCCGCTGGCTCTTCACCGAGGGCAGCCGCAACTTCAGCCACGGCTGCATCCGCCTGCAGAACCCGCTCGACTTCGCCGAGAAGGCGTTCGGCGGGCGGAACGGCTTCGACAAGGAGCGCGTGCGCCAGGTGATCGCCGCCGGTCAGCAGGCGCACTACACCTTCCCCGAGCCGATCACGCTCTACGTCACCTATCGCACGGTGACGGCCGATGCGGCTGGCGTGCCGACCTTCCGCGACGACGTCTACGGCCGCGACCGCCGCGTCGTGCGCGCTATGCCCAAGCCTTAGTCTTGCCGGTCCGCGGGCTCGAGGCCCGCTCATGATTCATGAGAAGAGCGGGCTTGGAGGCCCGTGGTCCGGCAAGATCAGCTCTTCTTCGCCCTGAGTTTCTTCCAATAGTCCAGGCGCTTCAGGATCTCGCGTTCGAAGCCGCGCTCGACCGGCTGGTAGAACTCCTCGCGCGCCATGCCGTCGGGGAAGTAGTTCTGCCCCGAGAAGCCGTCCTCGGCGTTGTGGTCGTATTCGTAGCCCTTGGCGTAGCCCAGCTCCTTCATGAGCTTGGTCGGCGCGTTCAGGATGTGCATGGGCGGCGTCAGCGAGCCGTGCTCCTTGGCCGCCCGCTTGGCTCCGCTGAACGCCACGTAGCCCGCATTCGATTTCGGCGCTGTGCCGAGATAGATCACCGCCTGGGCAATCGCGAGCTCGCCTTCGGGCGAGCCCAGCCGATCGTAGGTGTCCCATGCCGCCAAGGTCTGGGTGAGCGCGTTGGGATCGGCCATGCCGATATCCTCGACGGCGAAACGCACCAGGCGACGGGCGATGTACTTGGGATCCTCGCCGCCGTCGAGCATGCGCGCGAACCAGTAGAGAGCGGCATCGACGTCGGAACCACGCAGGGATTTGTGCAAGGCGCTGATCAGGTTGTAGTGCGCTTCCTGGGCCTTGTCGTAGAGCGGTGCCCGCTTCTGCAGCAACGTCGCCAGCTTGGCCGGCGGCACCGGTCCCTTGTCCTTCAGCTGCGACAGCTGCTCGGCCAGCGTGATGAGATAGCGGCCGTCGCCATCGGCCATGGCGAACAGCGCCTGCCGTCCCTCCTCGTCGATCGGCAGCTTGCGGCCCAACGCCGTTTCGACGCGAGCCAGCAACGCGCCGAGCGCGGCATCATCGAGGCGCTTCAGCACCAGCACCTGGCAGCGCGACAACAGCGCGGCGTTGAGCTCGAAGGACGGGTTCTCGGTCGTGGCCCCGACCAGGGTCACCGTGCCGTCCTCGACGTAGGGCAGGAAGCCGTCCTGCTGCGCGCGGTTGAAACGATGGATCTCATCGACGAACAGCAGCGTGCCCTTGCCGTCGCGACGGCGCTGGCGCGCGGCCTCGAAGATGCGGCGAAGATCGGCGACGCCAGAGAACACCGCCGACAGCGGCTCGAAATAGAGGTCGGTCTGCTCGGCAAGCAGCCGGGCGATCGTTGTCTTGCCGCAGCCGGGCGGGCCCCACAGGATCAACGAGGAGAGCTTGCGCGCCGCCAGCATGCGGCCGAGCGGGCCTTCCGGGCCCAGCAGATGATCCTGGCCCAGGATGTCGCCCAGCGTCTTGGGCCGCAGCCGTTCGGCGAGCGGTGTCGGGGCGAGAGCGGCGAAGAGTTCGGCCGGCACTTGTCTCAGCGGAACTGGACGGTGCTCACCATGCCCTCACGGCTGATGGTGACGCTCGATACGCCGCTGGCGATCTTCTTCTTGAGGTCAGCGACGCTCTTCACGTCCTGGCCGTTGACCGCGACGATCATGTCGCCCGGCCGCACGAAGCGTCCGGCATAGGCGCCGGGCTTGACCTCGATGACGATGACGCCGTTGCGGTATTCGACGAGGCCGAGCTCGTCGGCCACCGCCGGCGACATGTTGACCACGGCCGCGCCCGTCAGAGGCTGGCGGCCTTCCAGCAGCGACTGGTCGCGTGGCGGATCCTCGGGCGGTGCGGCGAGCTTGAGGTCGACCACGAGCTCCTTGCCGGCGCGGATCACCTTCACCGGGACGGTGCTGTCGACGCTGAGCGTGGCGAGGCGGAAACGCAGGCTCGCCTCGTCGTCGATCGGCAGGTCGCGAATGGCGACGATGACGTCGTTACGCTTGAGGCCCGCCTTGTATCCGGGACCGCCGGGATGGACCTCCTTCACCACAAGGCCGGCCGGCCGTGCCAGGCCGAAGCCCGCGGCGAGATCGGGCGTGACGCGCTGCATGTTGATGCCGAGCCAGGGCCGGACGATCTTCCCGCCCGATTCGCCCAGCGACACCATGCGGGCCACGATGTTTGACGGCGTGGCGAAGCCGATGCCGACCGAGCCGCCGGTCTGCGAATAGATCGCCGTGTTGATGCCGATCAGCCGGCCGTCGAGGCTGACCAGCGCGCCACCGGAGTTGCCGGGATTGATGGCGGCGTCGGTCTGGATGAAGAAGTTGGAATCGTTGACGCCGCCCGCCGAGCGCGCCACCGCCGAGATGATGCCGCTGGTGACGGTCTGGTTCAGGCCGAAGGGATTGCCGATCGCCAGCACGATGTCGCCGACCTCGACCGAATCCGAATCGCGCAGCTCGAGGTAGGGAAATTTCTCGCCGTTGGTGTCGATGCGCAGCAGGGCGAGGTCGTAGCGCTCGTCCTGGGTGAGCAGCTTCGCCTCGTACTCGCGTCGGTCGGCCAGCACGACACGGATCTCGTCGGCCCCCTTCACGACATGGGCGTTGGTGATGATCAGCCCATCCGGTCGCACCAGCACACCGGAGCCCAGCGAGTTCTGCACCCGCTCGCCGGCCTGCGGCGGCAGCGGCATGCCGGGGAAGGGAAACGGCAGGCGGCGCTGCACGCGCGCCGTGGTGGTGGTGTAGATATTCACCACCGCGGGCGAGACGCGCTTCACCAGCGGCGCATAGGAATAGGAAAGATCGCTGCGGTCGGTCGGCAACGGTTGCGCCACGGCGCCGGAAACGGCCGCCAGGGCACCGCCGATCGTCATAGCCACAAGGATCGCCCGCCGAATCATCCGTCCTCCACTGTCGCGCCGGATTTGCGGTCACTCTTATGTCAATTCAAGGGCCAAAGCACGCCGGCTGGCACATCCATTGCTGCACTCCCTGCACAAACAAGGAGCGCCCCAATGAAGTTTACCCGCCGTACCATGCTTGCCGCCTCGGCCGCCACGCTCGGTTCGTCGCTGGCCGGACCCATCGCCAAGGCAAGCCCTGGTTGGCCGACCAAGCAGCCGATCAAGCTCATCGCCACCTTCCCGCCGGGTGGCACGGCAGACACGATCTCGCGCATCCTGGCACCCAAGCTCACGGCGGCGCTCGGCACGCAGGTGGTCGTGGAGAACAAGCCCGGTGCCGGCGGCACGATCGGCTCGGACCTTGCGGCCAAGTCTGCGCCGGACGGCTATACGCTCGTCATCTCCCACGCCTCGCCGCTCGGCATCGCGCCTGGCATCTATCCCAAGTTGCCCTACAACGTCGTCACCGACTTCACCCATGTCGCCCTGATCGGCCATACGCCCAACGTCC
The DNA here is from genome assembly GCA_016780605.1 of Reyranella sp. GTDB lineage: Bacteria > Pseudomonadota > Alphaproteobacteria > Reyranellales > Reyranellaceae > Reyranella. The sequence goes on along the minus strand of JADHLS010000083.1, from coordinate 6,088 downwards.
TGATCGTGCCGGCCGAGTCGCCCTACAAGACGCTCGCCGACTACATTGCCGACGCCAAGGCCAAGCCCGACCAGATCGCCTTCGGCAGTTCGGGCATCGGCTCCAACACTCATCTGATGGGCGAGCTGCTGTCGAGCGAGGCCGGCATCAGGCTGAAGCACGTTCCCTACAAGGGCTCGGCGCCCTCGCTGCAGGACATGCTGGCGGGCGTCATCCCCTCTATGTTCGATCCCATCACCACCAACGTGCCGCACATCAATTCCGGCAAGGTACGCCTGCTGGCGGTGAGCTCGGAGAAGCGCATCGACATGTATCCCAACGCGCCGACCTTCGCCGAGCAGGGCTTCGCCAAGCTCACCACCTCGACCTGGGTCGGCATCTCCGGCCCCAAGGGCATGGCGCCCGAGGTCGTGGCCCGGCTCTACGAGGAGCTGCAGAAAGCCTACAAGTCGCCCGAGGTCGTCGAGCGCTTCAAGGAGGTCGTGCTGCTCCCCGAGGACAAGCCGATGACGCCCGCGGAATACACCAAGTTCGTCGGCGACTTCGCCACGCTGTGGGCCGGCGTCAGCAAGGCGGCCGGCATCCAGCTCGAGCTTGGCTAGCCACAACGCGAATAGCCGCAGTTCAGGCAGACGTCGCAGCCTTCCTGGTGGGTGAGCGCCGCGGCGCCGCAGTTCGGGCACTGGCCGAGCGCGGCTGCGGGCGCACCGCCCTCGCCCGGCTCGCGTGCGCCCGCGGCGAGGCGCAGCCGCTGCTCGACGGCGTCGGTGATGCGCGGCTGGTCGGCAGGCGCCAGGAAGCCGATCTCGACAAGGTGGCGCTCGATCACGCCGCCGATGGCGGCGAGCAGCGACGGCACGTAGCGGCCCTCCATCCATTGCCCGCCGCGCGGGTCGAACACCGCCTTCAGCTCCTCGACCACGAACGACACGTCGCCGCCACGGCGGAACACCGCCGAGATCATGCGGGTCAGCGCCACGGTCCAGGCGTAGTGCTCCATGTTCTTGGAATTGATGAAGATCTCGAACGGCCGCCGCCGGCCATCCTGCATCACGTCGTTGATGGTGATGTAGATCGCATGGTCGCTGCCCGGCCATTTGATCTTGTAGGTGCGCCCCGGCAGGTCTTCCGGCCGGTCGAGCGGCTGGGCGATGTAGACGACGCCGGCTTCACGCGCCGCCGGCACCAGCGACACGCTCTTGGGCTCCGCCGGCTTGACCTCGAGCACGGCGCCTGTGACGTCGTTGGGCCGGTAGGTCGTGCAGCCCTTGCAGCCCGTCGCATAGGCCTCCTCGTAGACGCCCTTGAAGGCCTCGAACGAGATGTCGCGCGGCAGGTTGATGGTCTTGGAGATCGAGCTGTCGACATAGTCCTGCGCGGCCGCCTGCATCGCGAGGTGATCGGCGGGCGAGAGCGTCTGGGCATCGACGAACACATCCGACGGCGGCGGCTCGTTGCCCTTCAGCGCGCGCCAGACGCGCATGGCGTGATCCTCCACCGCCTCCTCGCGCTTGCTGCCGTCGGGCTGCAGGACATGGCGCACGAAGCTGAAGGCGAAGACCGGCTCGATGCCGGAAGAGACATTGTCGGCCAGCAGCGAGATCGTGCCGGTGGGTGCGATCGAGTTCAGCAACGAGTTGCGGATGCCGTAGCGGCCGATCGCCGAGCGCACGTCGTCGGGCAGCGAGCTGATGGTCTCGCCGGCGAGATAGCGTGCGCGGTCGTAGAGCGGGAAGCTGCCCTTCTCGGCGGCGATGTCGGCCGAGGCGAGATAGGAGAACCGCTGCACCGCGCCCAGCCATTCGCGCGTGAGCTTCACGGCCTCGGGCGAGCCATAGCGCACACCGCAAAAGATCAGCGCGTCGGCCAGGCCCGTGACGCCGAGCCCGATGCGGCGCTTGGCCTTGGCCTCGCGCTCCTGTTGCGGCAGCGGAAAGCGCGACACGTCGATCACGTTGTCGAGCATGCGCACGGCGAGCGGCACCAGCCGCTCCAGCGCCTCGAGGTCGAGCCGCGCGCGCGGCGTGAACGGCTCCTTCACCAGGGCGCCGAGATTGATCGAGCCGAGCAGGCAGGCGCCGTACGGGGGCAGCGGCTGCTCACCACACGGGTTCGTGGCCTGGATGCTCTCGCAGTAATGGAGATTGTTCCGCCGGTTGACGCGATCGATGAAGATCACGCCGGGCTCGGCGACTTCGTAGGTGGCGCGCATGATGCGCTCCCACAACGCGCGGGCCTTGACCGTGCGGAAGACCTTGCCGCCGAACACCAGGTCCCAGTCGCCGTCTTCCTTCACCGCCTTCATGAAGGCGTCGGTGACCAGCACCGAGACGTTGAACATGCGCAGCCGCTTGGGATCGCGCTTGGCGTCGACGAAGGCTTCGATGTCGGGATGGTCGCAGCGCAGGGTCGCCATCATGGCGCCGCGGCGCGAACCCGCGCTCATGATGGTGCGGCACATCGCGTCCCAGACATCCATGAAGGACAGCGGCCCGGAGGCGTCGGCGCCGACGCCCATCACCGGTGCGCCCTGCGGGCGCAAGGTCGAAAAATCGTGCCCGATGCCGCCGCCCTGCTGCATGGTGAGCGCGGCCTCGCGCAGGTTCTCGAAGATGCCCGACATGTCGTCGGGGATCGAACCCATGACGAAGCAGTTGAACAGGGTGACCGTGCGGCCTGTGCCGGCACCCGCGATCACCCGGCCGGCTGGCAGGAATTTGAAGCCCTGCAGGGCGTCATGAAAACGGCCCGCCCACAGCTCCGGATCGCGCTCGGGCGCCGCCAGAGCGCGCGCCACCCGCCACCAGGTGGCGTCGACGTCGGCATCGGCATCCCCCGCGGCGTCGCGGAAGCGATATTTCATGTCCCAGATGCGCTGGGAAACTGGAGCCCATTCCATCGTTCAAACCCAGTTCGCGAGTCTCCGGACCTTCCGGCGTTTCCGCCCGGCTCGCCTCATTAACTGGGTCGAGACGGCCGAACATAGTACTGGAACATACAGGGAACGCCAAGTCCCTAGATGCCGCGCTGGGCATCGTCGACCAACCGCTTGGTGGCCTCTTCGATGCGCTCCCGCAGGGTGTTCATGAAGGTCTTGCGATCGAGCCCGGCCGGAATGGGATCGAGGACCTCCACGTCGATGACCCCCGGCCGTTTGACGAACTTGCGCCGTCCCCAGAATAGGCCCGAGTTCAGGGCCACCGGCACCACCGGCACGCCAAGCTGGCGATAGAGCGCCGCGGTGCCGGCGTGGTACGGCCGGCTCGACCCGACCGGCGTGCGGGTACCCTCGGGATAGATCAGGATCGAGCGGCCCTCGGCTAGCGCTCCCTTGGACTGGCGCAGCAGGCTGCGTAGCGCCTTCGACCCGTCGCCGCGCTCGACGGCGATGTTGCCGGCGCGCGCCATCGCCCAGCCGACCACGGGGATGAAGATCAGCTCGCGTTTCAACACCGTCGCGGCATCGGGAAACAGGCGATGGAAGGCAAGCGTCTCCCACGACGACTGGTGCTTGGCGGCGATGATCACGGGGCCGCGCGGCAGCTTCTCGAAGCCGCGTACGCGATGCGTGATGCGACAGGTAACCTTGACCCACCACAGACAGAAGTCGATCCAGAAATCTGCCCACGCGACTACGGCGCGTCGCGGCAGCAGGAGGATGGGCATGCCGACGATGGCAATGATCGCGGTCCCGACGTACCAGCCGACATTGAAGAGCAGCGAACGCAGTCGGAGGCCGAGCATTGTAAGGCCAGTTTTAGTGGCCTAATGTCCGGCCGCAAGCACCCCTTAAAGGGGAATTCCTCGCCAACCATGCAGGTCACCTGTCCCAATTGCGGCGCGCGTTACGCCGTCGATCCGATGGCGATCGGCCCGTCCGGACGCACCGTCCAGTGCGTGCGCTGCAGCCATCGCTGGCGTGAACGGCCGATCGCGCCCGCGGCGGTAGTACCGCCGCCGCGCCCGGTGCCGGATTTCGTGATCCGCCCGCCCAGCTACAATTCGGGGCTGCCGGCGCTCGCAACACCCGCCACCAAGACCCATTGGTGGCGCTGGGCGGCCGGCGCCGTGGCCGTGTTGGTGGTCGTGCTTGGCATCGCCGTGTACGCCTTGCGCGACGACATCCGGGAAGCGATGCCCGCCGAATGGCGCGTGGTCCTCTCCACGGACGGCTTGCGCACGGTTTTCGGGCGATAGTATCGACATCCATAGTCCCGACCGTCGACCAGCGAGCCCTCCATGCCCGGCCGTCCCACCGTCACCGTCCGTTTCTCCGCCGCCCAGATCGCCGCGCGCGTCGATGTCATGGCGGGCGAGCTTGCCGCCAAGCTGCCGGCCGATACCCTGGTGGTCTCGGTCCTGAAAGGCAGCTTCGTGTTCGCCGCCGACCTCATCCGCGCGCTGAGCCGGGCCGGCGCCGACTGGGCGATGGATTTCGTCACGCTGTCGAGCTACGGCACCGGCACCGAGACCAGCGGCCGCGTGCGCGTGCTGCGCGACATCATCGACGACGTGCGCGAGCGCGAGGTGCTGCTGGTCGACGATATCCTGGAGTCAGGGCTGACGCTGAGCTTCGCACGCAATCTCCTGCTGGAGCGCGGCGCCAAGCACGTCTCGATCTGCACCCTGCTCGACAAGCCGGGCAAGCGGAAGACCAAGCTCGAAGCCGACTTCGTGGGCTTCCAGTGCGGCGACGAATTTTTGGTCGGCTACGGCCTGGACTGGGCGCACCGCTTCCGCGGCCTGCCGTATATCGGGGTGGTGGAAAAGTCGTCTTAAGGGAGCGCGGGCCTCTGGCCCGCATCATGATCATGAGCGGGCCGGAGGCCCGCGCTCCCTTACTGCCCGCCGCAGGAAAGGTCGCCTTCCTTGCAGTTCAGCTGGGCCTCGAGGTCCTTGACCCGCTGATCGGTCAGGCGCGTCAGGCAGCCGGCGACCATCATGGAATGGATCGAGCCGCCCACCGTGCCCATGGTCTCGAACTCGCATTCCTGGTCGCGGAAGCGCAGCCACGACAGCTGGGCGGTCTGCAGCTTGGTTTTGCCGGCTTCGGAGACCTTCGCAAGGAGCGCCTTGTAGACGGTGTTCAGGCGCTCATCCGACTTGCGCAGCTCGGCACCAGCCTGCTGGTTCAGCTCCATCTGGCTCTGCGCAGCGGCAGAGCCCGCAGCGAGGAGCCCGGCAGCAATGAGCACCGCGAGCAAGCGCATGGTGCGGCTCCCGCTGCCGCCGATCAGTAGGTCTTCAGCAGGCGGTCGATGTAGTCGAGCTCGTCCTTGGGGCGCTGCTCGCCGGCGCGACGGCGCAGCTCGTCGAGGATCTCGCGGCTGCGCTGGCGCTCGAGCTCCAGCGGCACCTTGTCGACACCGGTATCGACCGCGTCGCCGTAATTGCCGTCGGAGCGGCCCAACGGATCGCGGTCCTCGCTGCGGCGCTCGCGCTCCTCGATCTCGGCGATGTCCTGGTTGTTGCCGGGCCCGCGCTGGCGCATCGCCTCGGCCATGTCGGTCATGCCCTGCTGCAGGTTGTCGAGCGCGCGGCGCTGCGAACGCGAGGCCTCGCGCGGATCGCCGCGGCGCAGCGCATCCTCGGCCTCGCGCATGTTGCGTTCGGCGCGGCCCAGCGACTCCGGCATGCCCATGCCGTTCTCGTCGAGCTTGTTCATGAATTCGCCGAGCTGACGACGCAGGCCTTCCTGCTGGCCGCGCTGCTGCTCGCCCCACTGGCCGTCGCCCTGCTGGCCGCGCTGGCCCTGTTGGCCTTGCTGTCCCTGTTGACCCTGCTGCCCTTGCTGGCCCTGTTGGCGCTGGCCCTGCTGACCCTGGCGGCCCTGTTGCTGACGCCCCTCGCGCTCGCTCTCGCCCAGCAGCTGGTTCTGCCGTCGCGACAGGCGGTCGAGCTGGTTCATCATCTCGCGGCCCTGCTGATTGCCCTGGCCCTGCTGGCCGCGCTGGCCCTGCTGACGCTGCTGGCCTGGCTGGGCCATCATCGGCGTGGCGTTCTCCATCATCTTGCGCAGCTCTTCGAGTAGGCGCTTGGCTTCCTCGCGCTGGCCGTTCTTGGCCATCTCGCGGATCTTATCCAGCAT
>JADHLS010000082.1 GCA_016780605.1 Reyranella sp. | reverse complement strand
GTGACGCTGCGCGCCGAGCGCGCCTGGGCCCATATCTGGGCGCGTTTCGGGCCGCGAGGCTCCTAATGGTTTATTTGCAGCAGCGTTTTGCACTCCCCAGAGACCGCCGCTCCATTGACCAAGATCAAAGCACTCCGGATGATGACCCTGTCGAGTTGAGGGGCCATGCAGTTCAGTGAATTCCGCACAAGCGACATGCCGACGCGCGGCCAGCTCGAGGCCTGGCAGGCGTGGTACGGCCGCGTGTTCGACACCGCGCCGCTTCATCCCGGCGAGGACGGTTTCTCCGCCCGCGCGCGTGCCTGGACCCTGCCCGGATTCACCCTGAACCAGGTGACGGCGCCGGGCCTCTCCGTGGTGCGCACGAAGTCACTGATCCGCCGCGAACCCGTCGACCACTGGGCGATCACCCTCAGCAAGCGCAGCGTGACCCTGATCGACTCCGGCACGACCTCCCTGGCGGCGCCTCCGGAACTGCCCTTCGTGGTGTCGCTGGGCCAGACGATGGAAAACCGCCGCGAGGCCGACGACCGCATCCAGCTCTATCTGTCGCGTGATTCCTTCCACGGCATCGCCGACTTGCTCGACGCCTGCTGCGTGGCTCCGCTGGAGCCGTCCGGAGCGAGGCTGCTGGCCGACTACATGCGTCTGCTGCTGCGCAACCTGCCGGACCTGGGTCACGAGGAGGCCTCGCGCCTGTTCGATCCGACCCGCACCATGATTGCAGCCTGCCTGGCGCCCTCGGCTCGCCGCGTGGCCGACGCCCAGCCCGTCATCAACGTGACCCTGATGCAGAGGGTCCGGGACGTGGTCCGCCGCCGACTGCATTCACCCGCGCTCTCGGCCGACCTGATCTGCCGCGAGGCCGCGACGTCCCGCTCGCAGCTCTATCGCCTGCTCGAAGGCGAAGGCGGCGTCCGCCGCTACGTCCAGAAGGTGCGGCTGTCCGAGGCCTTCGTGATGCTCTGCGACACGTCGCACCACATCTCGATCGGACGCATCTCCGAGACGCTCTGCTTCGCCGACACGTCGAGCTTCGCCCGCGCTTTCCGCCGCGAGTTCGGAATCAGCCCGAGCGACGTGCGCGACGCGGCCCGCGCCGGCCTTCCGCCCGTTCCGCACCTCGCCGATGCGAACGAGGCGGCGACGCCCGGCTTCACCGCCTGCCTGCGTGGCACGTTTCAGCCGGCAAACGCAGCACTGCACGCCTAGAAGAGCTGGCCGATCAGGCTCGGCGCGCGAGGCGCGACGTCGCGACGTAGGCCCAACCGACAAACACCAGCGAGATGCCGCCGAGCGTGGCCGGCGTGAACGAATGATTGTACGGCAGCTTCATCACCATCAGCGCGGCAGCGGCGAAAGCGATCACTCCCGAGAGCACGAACCAGTGCCAGCCTGCGAGCCGTCTCACACGCGCGGCAAAGACGATCTGGGTCAGGCCGTGCACGGCGAACACGGCGGCCATGATCAGCGTCTTGGTGACGATTCCCGGAAACGGCTCGATATAGACCAGGACGCCACCGATCGCGGCCACCAGGCCGAGCGTGAGGTGCCAGGTGAACAGCAGATCGCCGGCCATCTTGCCGGCCTGCACGATCTGCACGATTCCCGCGACGATCAGGACCAGACTTAGGACCTCGTTCGGCGGCAGGGACGAGATCGCCGGCAGGGCGATCGCGATCGCCCCGGCAAGGATCAGCAGGACGCCGACGAGGAAGAGCAGCATCCAGTATGAGCGGAACGTCTGCGCGAGCTCGCGGTTTTCAGGCTCTCGATCGACGCGTGCGTTCACGGTGCTCCCCCTCCGGCCGCTATTCCGAGATGGTGTTGCGCGGCACGACCTCGTAGGCGCCGGCCTTGGGGATGGGCGTATCGCGGACTTTCGTGCCCGGCATGATTTGGAATCGCGGATCGAAGTCGACGATGGTCGATGCCAGCCTGGCCAGGACGCCGACGTCGCCGTCCACCTTCATCAGGCCGCCGGCCATCTGCTGCTCGAGCGTGCGCGCGCCGGCCATGACCGGCTCGAGGTCGGCGCGATCGATCGTCACCGTCAGGTCCGGCTTGTCGGCGAGGAAGCCCGCGGTGTTGGTGAGCGTCGCGTTCTCCATTTCGATCACGAACTTCTCGCCATTGTCGGGCGTGATCAGGTTGATGGTGAAGCGCATGCCCTCGGCCTTGCGGCTGTCCATGCGGATGCCGAGGAAGTTCAGGAACAGCTCGGTCGACATTGCCCGGACGACGTCGGCGCTGCTTGAGCTCGCGACCGCGCCGGCAGGAATGCCCTGGCGCAGCTCGTAGGCGGCGGCGAGGAAGCTGTTGCGCAGGCCCGGATTCTCCTGCTGGTAGCCGATCTGCTCGAAGACGTCGGCGAGCAGGTCCTTGGCCGCCTGGTTGGCGGGTTGCGCCTGCACGAGCTTGTTCAGGATCTCCTGGGCCAGCAGGTAGCGGCCTTCGTCGTGCAGCTGCTTCGCCCGCGTCATGATGCGCTCCGCGCCGCCCATCATCTCGACGTAGAGCGGCGCCGAATCGGAGGGCGACAGCGGAATGAGGGTCGCCGGGTTGCAGTCCCAGAACCCGAGATAGCGCTGGATGACGCCGCGGCTGTTGTGTTGCGGCGACCCATGATAGCCGCGGTTGAACCACATCTTCTGCAGGCTAGGCGGCACTTGGTAGACGTTGTGGATCTCGTTGATGGTCACGCCCTGATTGGCGAGGTGCAGGACCTGGTTGTTCATGTTCGCATAGAGGTCGCGCTGGCCGCGCAGCACTTCCTGGATGCGCCCGTTGCCCCATCGCGGCCAGTGATGCGAGGCGAACATGACCTCGGCCTCGCGGCCGAAGCGATAGAGCGCCTGACCGATGAACTTCGACCAGTTCAGCGGATCGCGCACCGGCGCGCCGCGCAGGGTGTAGATGTTGTGAAGCGTCGCCGTGACGTTCTCCGCCATCCACAGCGCCTTCAGGTCGGGGATGTACGTGTTCATCTCCGAGGGCGCCTCGGTGTCGGGCGTGTTCTGGAACACCAGCCTGACGCCGTCGACCGTCAGCTCCTCGATGTCCTGCGAGATGACACGCGTCGGCGGGATCAGGCCGCTCGTGCCGGCGGGGACGCCCTGCCCCAAGCCCTGGCCAACGTAGCCGTAGGGGCTGGCCGGCAGCAGCAGCCCGTACTGATAGAACAGCCGGCGGTTCATGGCGTTGCCCGCGTACACGTTCTCGGAGATCGTGTGCTGCATGAAATCGCGCGGCGCGATCACCTCCACCTTGCCGGCGCGGACGTCGGCCTCGTCGATGACGCCGCGCACGCCACCCCAGTGGTCGCCGTGCGAATGGGAATAGATGACGGCCGTCACCTTCAGACCCTGACCAACATGCTGCTGGAAGAGCTTCAGCGCGGCGCGCGCGGTCTCCGCCGCCGTCAGGGGATCGATCACGATCCAGCCGGTCTTGCCGCGGATGAACGAGATGTCGGCGAGGTCGAAGCCACGCACCTGATAGATCCCCGGGACCACCTCGTAGAGCCCGTAGTTCATGTTCAGCAAGGAGATGCGGTGCAGTGACGGATGCACGGACTCGAACTCCGGCTGCTCGAGCAGGAACTGGAAGCGCTCCATGTCCCAGGCGACATGGCCGCCATCGGCCATGATCTTGCGGTCCGGCATCGGCGCGATGAGGCCCCTGCGTTGCTCCTCGAAGTCGCGCTGGTCGGCGAAGGGCAGTGTCTCGTGGGCCTTCTTCAGGGCCTCGATGGTGAACGCCGACGGCCTCTTCCCCTTGGGATCGAAATGTCCGGCGGCAGCAGCCGGCTGCGCCCAGGCGGCGGTGCCGTCGAGCAGCGGCTTGCCGGCGGCGGCAAAAGCGCCGGCGGCAACCGGAAGGCTGCCGGTGAGCCTGCGTCTCGTGATCATATCCGATAACCTCGCAATTGCCTTCAATATTAGGGGGCGCTGCCGCTGCCGCGCCATCGTAGACCCTCCTTCAGTCGCCAGAAGCGACCGCCGGTCCCAAAGGTGTGCCGGGCGTACCAAAAGCGGCGGGCGACAATTTGCAGTCAGGGCTGCCTGACCTTCGACATTGGGACGGCGCGCACATTGTTGGGACCTGGCGTGCGCGTCGATGGCATCGCGTCGTAGTAAGCAGACGACGTCCGAAGAAACGGAAGGAAGCCCATGCGAAACTCGAGCTGCGTCCTGGTCATGATCGTCGCAATCACCGCCGGATGTTCGACACAACAGGCATCGACGCCGCCGGCGCCCGCAGCGGCTGCGCCGACCGCGAGCGCTCCCATCCAGTTCCGGGTGGTCGCCGAGAGAAACCCAGCCGGATGCACCCGCTTCGACGCCGCGTTGTCGCGCGTCCACACGTTCACGGCGACGGGCGATACGGCTTCCGTGACGTCAGCCGGCGGTATCACCAGCACCATGACCCGTACGGCGCCGGGGATCTACACGACGGACTTCAGCCTCGGCGGGACGACGCTTCGTGTCGTTGCGGACAGCTCCAGCTCGCCGAAGACGCTGGCCGTGACCGAGCCCCGGCTGGGTTGCCGCTGGAGTGCCGTCGCTCCGTGATCCTCGCGCCCCAATCAATGCCGGAATGAAGATCAGATCGGGTGACCGGTCCGGCCCGGCCCTCTCGCTCGCCTAGGGCCTTACCGGCACACCGATCGATTTGAGGCGCGCGTTGGCGCGGGCAGAGCGCGCCTTCAGGCCGTCGAGATAGGTGCTGACGTCGGTGCCGGGCAGGTTCAGGACCTTGCAGCCGAGCCGCCAGTACTCCTCGATCTGCGCCTCGGTCTCCGCCGAGCCGCGGGCGAGCTTGCCGTGCGCGGTGCAGGCCTCGGCGATGCGGCGCACGGCGGCCTTGAAGGTCGGATGCTCGAGCTGGAGATGAACGCCGAGCCGCGCGCTCAAGTCGGAGTGGCCGTAGGCGATCATGTCGATGCCGTCCACCGCCGCGATCGCCTCGACATTCTCCAGGCCTTCCAGCGATTCGATCGACACGCAGACGATGATGTTGGCGTTGGCCCACGGCGCATATTCGGTCGCGTGGCGGGCGCCGTAGCTCCTGTAGCCGGTGTGCATCCCCTGCCCCGAGATGCCGCGCTGGCCGATCGGCGGATATTTCGCCAGGGCGACAAGCGCGCGCGCCTCCTCGACGCCGTCAACGTCGGAGACCTGGATCCCCATGATCCCCTGGTCGAGGATCGCCGGGATCAGATGGGCGAAGGACTTGTGGATGCGCACGATCGCCGAGACGTCGGTCGCCTGGAACCAGCCGGCGAGATCGGCGATGGTCTCGAGGTCGAAGGCGCCGTGCTCGTGGTCGATCATGCAGTAGTCGAACCCCGACGCCTCGATGATCCACGGCACGCCGCGCGAGGCGAACTCCTTCAGCCCGGTTCCCAGCGCCGCCCGGCCCTCGCGCACGGCGCGCCAGATGCTGTTGTCTTTCATCGGCGAGCTCCCCTCATGAGGCCTCGCCGGGGAGTGTGACTCGGGTCGCCATCCGGTCCAAGCGAAGCGCGGCCCCTGCGGACGCTCAGGATTGACCTACCTTTTCCGCTGACGTGGCCCGCGACAGGAGCGCGAAGGCAAGTGCGTGGCTGATGAGCAGCAGGGGCACGTAAAGTGTCGGTATGTAGATGCCCGCGCCGAGGAGGCCGGGATTCCCGAACTTCGTGAGGCCCGTGTAGTAGGCATTCAGGAGATCGAGCGCGCCCCAGATGTTGAAGACCCAGACAATCGGTAGGGCGAGCGACCAACGCCAGGACAGCGCCGCCATCGAAACAAGCGCGAGGCTGGCGGCGATGAGGTCGCCCCATGCGATCTGCTGGGCGAAACTTGAATTCAGCTCCGGAGACACGAAGCCCGCCACCATGAAGTTCATGCCCAGGAACCTGAAGGCATTGAAAGCCGCGAGAAGTCTCAGGGCCTCGTAGCGCGGCATGGCGCGAAGCGCGGGCCAGACATAGGTGTAGGCCACTACCGAGCTCGTCAGGAACGCGCCGACGATGCTCAGCACGAAGGGGAGATTGAACGGCATGATCGGAGTCCTCCTCAGGGAGCGGCCAGCAGCAGGCGGAGCGGCATCGCCGTCGGTCCGCTGATGCCATGTGCAGGCCGGATGTAGGGCTGCTTTCAGAGTGCGACCATTGTCGATAATCTTTACGGGCCATGAAGCAGAACTTCACAATCCGGCAGGGCGCGTTCGACGGCGTGGAGGCGTTCCTGGCCGTTGCCCGACATCGCAGCTTCCGCAAAGCGTCAGCGGAGCTCGGGGTGACGCCGTCGGCGACGAGCCAGGCGATCCGAGCGCTCGAGGCGCGTGTCGGCGCGGCGCTCTTCATCCGCACGACGCGCAGCGTCGGCCTGACCGAAGCCGGCGAGCGTTTCCTGTCGCGCGCCAAGCCCGCCTTCGAGGAGCTGGTCGCCGCCAGCGAAGCGGCGCGCGACCTCGGGCAGCGCCCGGCAGGGTTGTTGCGCCTCACGGTGCCGCGGGCGGTGGTGCCGATCCTGCTGGAGCCGCTGATCGCCTCCTTTTCCCAGGCCTATCCCGAGATCGAGGTCGAGATCGACGCCAGCGGCGAGCTGGTCGACCTCGCGGCCGCAGGCTTCGATGCCGGCGTCCGCATGGGCCAGGTCATTGCCGCCGACATGGTGGCGGTGCGGCTGGCGCCACCCTTCCCGTTCGTCGTTGTCGGCAGCCCCGACTATCTACGCCGGCGAAGACGGCCCGAGCGCATCGACGACCTCCGCCACCATGCCTGCCTGCGCATGCGCCGTACGAACGGATCGATCGCGCCGTGGTCGTTCGTCGACGGCAACAAGCCGATCGAGGCGATCGTCTCGGGACCCCTGATCGCGCACGACTTCACGACCCTGCTGGGCGCGGCCGCGGAAGGCATGGGGCTTGCCCAGGTGCCCGCGCCGATCGCCGCCAACCTTGTGAGAGCGGGCAAGCTGGTGCCCATGCTGAAGCCGTTCGCGCCAATGACGCCGGGCGTCTTTCTCTACTATCCCAGCCGCCACCAGATGATGCCGAAGCTGCGCGCCTTCATCGATCACGTGAAGGCGAGATCGCGCACCGCCTCTTCGACGCGCTCGATCAGCCAGCGGTCCCGCGCCGGGAACACCCTCAACAGGAGGTAGAAGGCGCAGGCGATCGGCAGCCAGGCCTCCTGCGCCGCCGTCAGCGCCTCGGGCGACCTGCCGGAGAGCCGGGCGTACTCGGCCTGCACGGCCGCATTGACGGCACGTGGCCGCTCCGGATCGGCGACCTGGGCGGGCGCGAACTCGGACAGCATGACGTGGCAGCAGCCGAGGTCGAGGGCGGCGGGCGCGCGGACCGCCCAGGTCCAGTCGACCAAGCGCGGACCCGCCGCCGTCATGATCACATTGCCGGGATGGGGATCGACATGACAGAGCCCGTCGCCCGGCTGCAGGCGCTCGATCAGGGCGCGAACGCCTGCATCGATCGGCGCCGCGAGCGTGCGGCTCGAGGACCGCAACAGGGAGTCCATCAGCTCGTGCAGGGAGACGACGTCCGGCGGCGGTGGTGTCTGGTGAACGGCGAGGCAAAGCGACGCGACGATCGCACCCGTTTCCCGAGGCGTCATTGCGCCGGTCCGCGAGAGGTGCAGCAGGGTCGGCCCGTCGAGGCGCGGCAAGACGATACCGAAGCGCCCCTCCACGGTCACCGTGCCCAGCACTTCCGGCGCCGGGCCGCCGGCACGGAAGACGGCGTCGGTCATGCGCGCCTCGTGCCAACTGAGCCGCCGCGAAACGTGGGCCTTGAACAGCTTCACGACCTCGCCGGGCGCCCAGGCGTGGATGTCCGCCGCGGCGCCCTCGCCGATCTTCTCCCCGATCTTGCCGCCAAGTGATCCCCGCATCGGCCGCCCTCCGTTGGGCGCGGAGCAGACACCTGGCGGCGGGCAAACACAAACCTATTGATTCTTAGGTGGCACTTGAGCACGCTAAGAAGGTGACGGAGTACTGATCTTGAGGATCACGAACTCTCGTTGTGCATCACATCGCCGAACAGCTCCCAGGTCTCACCTTTGAAGCGCGACATCTGCACGGCCTGGACCGGATAGAAGTCGGTCGCGCTGGTCGACACGGCGATGCCCGGCAGGAGGCCCGGCAGGTGCAGCTGGTGCCAGCTTGCCGCCTGCTTCATCACGTTCTCGCGCGTCAGCACGTCGCCGCACTTCTCGAGCGTCTTGCGCAGCAGCGCCGCCACGCCGTAGGCATAGATGTAGCTGCCGTCGGCCAGGTTTCCGTCGGGAATGTACTTGGCCATGAAGGCGCGCCATTCCTTCATGTCCTGCTCGTTGTCCCACTGATGGTCGGTGGGATCCTTCAGCCAGGCGGCGGTGAGCACGCCCTGCACGTTGTCGAAGCCGGCGGGCTTCATGGTCGTGCCGACGCTCGCCGCCACGTTGTTCATGTACTGCACCGGCTTCCAGCCCAGGTCGGCCGCCTTGCGCATCGCCTGGGCGGCGAACTTCGAGATCGACACGTTGTAGAAGACGTTGGCGCCCGAGTTCTTCAGCTCGATGATCTGGCTGTCGACCGTCGGATCGGTCGACTCGTAGGTGACGACCTTGACCAGGCGGCCGGCCTCCTTCGCCAGACCGTCCTTGATGCCGTTGAAGTAATCCTTGCCGTAGTCGTCGTTCTGGTAGAGCACGCCGATCCTGGCGTCCTTGACGTTGCTGAGGATGTGCTTGGCGTAGATGATGCCTTCGGTGTGGTAGTCGGGCTGGTAGCCCATGGTCCACGGGAAGTCCTTGGGGTTGCCCCACTTCGAGGCACCGGTGGCGACGTAGAGCTGCGGCACCTTCTTGGTGTTCAGGTATTTGTGGATGGCGGAGTTGCACGGCGTGCCCGTCATGTTGAAGCAGGCGAGCACCTGGTCTTCTTCGACGAGCTTGCGGATCATCTCCACGGTCTTCGGCGGCTGATAGCCGTCGTCGTAGCTGATGAAGTTGACCTTGCGGCCGTTGATGCCGCCGGTCTCGTTGACCATCCTGAAGTACGCCTGATGCAGCTTGCCGATCGAGCTGTAGGAAGAAGCCGGCCCGCTATAGGGGTTGGTGTGACCGATCTTGATCTCGCTGTCGGTCGCGCCGGTGTCGTACTTCTTCTGACCAAACGCCACGCGACTTGCCGAAAGCGCCGTAGCGGCCGATACGCCGGCCAGGAATTTACGCCTGTTGGTTCTCATGTTTCGCTCCCTGTCGTCGGTTACGCCATAGCCTCTCCTCACGCAGATGGATGTTCGGAACGACGCGACGCTATCACTCCCCGGCCGGGACAGCGACGGAGTCATGGGACAGCATCCCTGACCCATTAGGCGCCGCGTATTGACGGGCACTCGCTATGTCTATTAGGATATAACGCTAATCCATCGAGTGGTCTCGCGTCGCAGTCCGGATGCAGAGGCAAACCGGCGCGGCGGAGCATCGCTTGTCGAAACCAACAACCTCCGACTACATCCGCGGCTCGCTCTATGGCCTTGCCGCCGTGAGCATGTGGGCAGGATGGGTCGTGGCCGTGCGGCTCGGGCTCAGGACAAGCTTGAAGGCATGGGACATCACGGCAATTCGTTTTGCCGTCGCCGGCGTGATCCTGCTGCCCTATCTTCTGAAGAAAGGCCTCGCCGTCGACCGCCTGGGCTGGAGCGGATTGGCCGCGATCGTCGTGGGCGGCGGTGCACCGATGGTGCTGCTGGCCTACGGCGGCCTGGCCTTCGCCCCGGCCGCGCATGCCGCCTCGCTCTATACCGCCCTCATCCCGCTCTACGTCGCGATCCTGGCGGCGGTCGTGCTGGGCGAGCCCTTTACGGTGGCCAAGCGGATCGGACTGGTGCTGATCGCGGCCGGTGCGCTCGGCATCGTGTGGGGCGCCGGCGGCACGATCGCAACCCGGCAGAACATCGGCCATGTCCTGTTCATCTGCGCCGGCCTGTTGTGGGCCGGCTACACCGTGGCTTTGCGCAAGGCGCGGCTGGACGGATTGCATGCGGCGGCGCTCGCGGCGGTGGCATCGCTGGTTACCTACGTGCCTCTGTACTTCATCGTCTTCGGCACCGGCCTGTTCGACGCGCCGTGGCGCGATCTCGTTTTGCAGGCCGCCGTCCATGGAGTCCTGGTGGCGGTGATCTCGCTGGTGCTCTATGGACGCGCCATCAGCCTGCTCGGCGCCTCGAGCGGCTCGGCCTTTGCAGCGCTCGCCCCGGCGATCACCGCCCTGCTGGCCATTCCCCTTCTCGGCGAATGGCCGGCCGGGAGCGACTGGATCGCCATGCTCCTGATCTCGGTCGGCGTCTACATCGCAAGCGGCGGCGTCCTCCCGGCGCGGCGCGTCACACCGGCTTGAGGTTGGACCGCCGGATCACCTTGGCCCACTTGTCGGTTTCCTCGGCGATGAGCTTTGTGAAGTCGGCCGACGACAGCGGCATCGGCGCGCCGCCGAGATCGGCGAAGCGCGCCTTGAGGTTGGCATCGGCCAGGCCCGCCGCCACTTCCCGGTAGATCCTGTCGACGATATCGGGTGGCGTGGCCTTGGGGACGCCCACGCCGTACCACGCGGTGGTCTCATAGCCGGGAACGAACTCGCCCACCGCCGGCATGTCGGGCAGCGCCGGCGAGCGCGCCGCACCGGTCGTCGCCAGGCCACGCAGCTTGCCGGTCCGGATGAATTCGATCGACGACGGCGGCGTCGGGAACACGACCTGGACCTCGCCGCTCAGCAGGCTGGCCAGCGCCGGCCCGTTGCCGCGATAGGGCACGTGGACCAGGTTGACGCCGGCCATCATGTTGAACAGCTCGCCGGCGAGGTGGCCCGAGCTGCCGATCCCGGCCGAACCCATGTTGATCTTGCCGGGCCTGGCTCTGGCGTAAGCGATGAACTCGGGCAGCGTGCGCGCCGGCAGCGACGGACTGGTCGCCACGAACAGCGGGATGGCCATGATCCCCGCCGCCGGCGCGATGTCGCGCAGGAAGCTGAAGGAGAGATTGTCGTAGAAGGTCGCGTTGATGGCGGCTGCAACGCCGACCAGCAGGATCGTGTATCCATCGGGGTTGGCGTTGACGACGATCTCGGTCGCGATGTTGGTCGCGGCGCCCGGCTTGTTGTCGACGATGAACGGCTGGCCTGTCCGCTCCGACAGCCACTGGCCCATCAGGCGGGCGACGATGTCGTTGCCGCCGGCAGGCGCGAAGCCGACCACCCAGCGCACCGGCCGGCTCGGCCAGGCCTGCGCCGCCAACCGCCTCGGCAGCAGCGGCAGCGTGGCGGCCCCCGTCACGGCCGCGAGGTGCAGCAGGCCTCGGCGAGGAAGTCCCATGTCGTCCCCTCTTCCCTTGGAAGACAGCAACGCGAGAGAC
>JADHLS010000081.1 GCA_016780605.1 Reyranella sp. | reverse complement strand
CGACCTGATCGCCCATGTCCTGCAGCGCGCCGTCGAGGGCGGGCACTGGATGATCAATCCGCCGACGCTGCTCACCCTCGTGCATGCGGTGCAACAGCCGATCGGCCGGCCGGCCTTCGCGGCGCTGAACCTGGACCGCGGCGAGGCGACCGGCGCCGGCAGCCTGCAGACCGCTCGCTCGCGCGGGCGCAGCGATCCGCAGGAGCTGACGCCGATCGTGGCGGCGCGGCGGCTCGACGAGACCTATGCCTGCCTTCTCGGCGCATTGCGCATCCATGGCGCCAGCACCGCCAAGGTGAACCTGCTGGCCGAGTGGACCGACCCCGTCGACCTGGCCGAGGAGCCCGGGCCCGGGCAGCGCAACTTCAAGGCGCCGGTCGACGAGCTGCCGCTGTCGCGACTCGCCGAAGGATACCTCGCCGCGCCCGGCGCGCCGCCGCGGCGGGTCGGGTACTACGACCCGGAGCACGACCAGATCGCCATGGTTCGCGCCGGCGACCGGGCCGGACCGGCGGCAGCCGGCGAGCTCTATTTCAGGGACGCCACGCCGCGCCATGAGCTCGGCGATACCAAGCGTCACATCGTGCGCTATACGGCTGTCGCGACGTCGCGCTATCGCGAGTACTTCGCCCAGGACCAGGACCTCGATTTCACGCGCAGCAGCGAGCCGGTGGTGGTGGATGTGCCGGCCTCGGGCCGGCCGCTGGCGCCCGACATCGTCTATGTCCTGCCGACCTTCGGCTGGCAGCGCCAGGGCGACACCAACATGAAGCGCAGCATCCGCTATGGCGGCGGGCTGCGGGTGTGGCTGAACCGGCCGTGGTTCTCGTCGGGCACCGGTGAGCTTCTCGGCGTGGCCCTGTGGAACGGCGCCAACGGACCACTCAACGACGCCAATCGCAACAAATACAAGAACGTGTTCACGCAATGGGGCATGGACCCGATCTGGAACACGGGCCCATTGCGGGCGGCGCCGGAGATCCGCCACTTCCCCGATGCCGTGGCCGCCGACAGCTACGTCTCCCTCGAGGAGGCGAGCGCGCGCATCTCCGCCAGCGAGCCCGGGCGGATCGACGTGGTCGGCTTCGAGCCGCAGTACGACAGCGAGCGCAAACTGTGGTTTGCGGACCTCACGATAGACCTGGCCGACGGGCCGACTTACGCCCCATTCGTGCGGCTGGCGCTGGTGCGCTACCAGCCGCACGCGATCGACGATGCCCGGATCTCCCGGGTGGCGCTGGCGGCATTCGCCCAGCTGACACCGGACCGCGTGGCGACGGTGACCGCCGATCCGCATCATCCGCGGACGCTCAGGATAGCCATCAGCGGCGTCGCACCGAGCGGGCCCGCTCCGGGGGGACCGGCGCTCAACCGGCCGGCGCGTCCGACCCATGTGCAGGTGCGCGTGCAGAAGAGGCCGGCGGGCGGCGGCGAGCTCGAATGGCACGATGCACCGGCCGCCGAAGCGAGCGTCACGCAGCTCTATGAGGGCCAGGCCCTGTTCCAGAAGGATCTCGGTCTGTGGGCCGGCACGGTCAGCTTCACCACGGCGCCTGCGCCGGACGCTTATCGGCTTCTGATCGAGGAGTTCGAGTACATCTCAGCCAACTACGCCGAGAACCGCCGGGCGCCGGCACGTCTGATCTATGCCGAGATCATCGAGGTGGATGCGGCCATGGTGCAAGCGGGAGGACCGCCATAGCCTGCTCAGCCAGATTAGGACCGACTGGCCTACCGGTCCCGCTGACTCGCAAGCGCATGGAGACGATCGACGACGAGCTGACGGAACGCGCGCTGCGCTTCATCGACGAGTCACACAAGGCTCATAAGGGGCTCCATTGACATCGAGAGTGGCAAGGTCTGCCCTAAAGCAGCTGGAAGTCTGGCTGGCGCAAGTGGATATCGTAGCCCGCTTGACCCGAACGTCACTGGGACTTCGATGCGACCTATTCCGGCTGTGATTTCGTTTGCGCTCCTGCCAACAACCTTAGAACCCGCCGATCTCTGATCAAAGATACCCCGCTTCATCGCGCAATCGAGCGTCTCGGCGTCGTCACATCACGACCCATTCTCGGCGGCCTCCACCATCAAAACTGTCGAATCTAATATTCGGTACACACAACTGAAGCAGAACACATCTCTCGCTCGGCAAGGATTGCCCCGAGCCTCGTCCTGTACAGCCGCCCTCTGCCGGTAACGTTGTTGCCTTCCCACAGGTCGGCGGCCTGCACCATCGCTACGAGCGGCGCGCAGCCTGAACTGCTTGCGGTGACCGAACCTGCGACGCCGTCTTAGGGTCATCGCTTTCTCGGGCACGCCCGACCCGGACGAATTCACGATCAGGACCCGAGCCTCGCTCCGAGATGCAGTCGGCGCTCGCCCGCCGCATGTTGGCCTGCTGTGGCAGTCATTGCCGCGCCACTGGCCCAGTAAGGACGCGCATCAATTCTACAAGGCGCCGACCCCTACTTCCGCGGAACGGGCATTGAAATCCGCCCCTCCTTGGTTGCGGAGGCTTCCGCCTTCCATTCAGTTACTGCACGACACCAGCCGTCCCCTGTTCCGATCGGGAAAGCATCAGCAGGACCCGCATCGGGCCTATCCGCCCAGCCCAAGAAAAAGCACCAATCCAAAGGCTGCGAGAGCAAGGCCTTCGTGCCATCGATTGAAGCTTGTTCCGGCTACCGTCTCATCCATTTTGTATGCAGCCCACATGACGGTCGCTGCCAACAACAGGCTGAGACTGCCTGCCGCCTGCGCGGGCGAGTCGCCTGACCATAGAACATAAAGGAGCAGCACGACTGCCAGTCTAAGAGCTAGCCGCCTAAGCGTCGCTTCGGACTCGTTCTTGTGGCTCAGTTGCTCCTCGACGTGTTTGGTTATCGTCTCGCAGCGTTGACCTTCCTATTGCCCCCACCTACGGGTGAACCAGACTTTCACGAAATGAGTAAGCACAGCGTATGTCAGCAGCATCGCCGCAACCAGCGGCCAATACATCCCGGGCAGCGGCACGAAGCCCAGCGCCGACCCCAGCCAGCTAAAAGGCAGGGCTATGCCGATCGTGCAGATGATCACCGTCGTCATGATGAGAGCGGGACTGGCCTGGCTCTGGATGAAGGGCACCTTCGATGTTCTGATGATGTGAATGATGAGGGTTTGGGTGAGAAGCGATTCGACGAACCAGCCGGTCTGGAACAACGCCGGCTGGTCCCAGGCATCGAATACGTAGAGCATCATGCCGTATGTCGCATAGTCGAATATCGAACTGAGAGGCCCGATGAAAACCATGAACTTGAAGATGGTGCCGATGTCCCATTTGCGCGGCGACACCAGGTACTCCTCGTCGACATTGTCCGTGGGAATGGTCGTCTGCGAGAAATCATAGAGCAGGTTGTTGGTCAGCACCTGGATCGGCATCATCGGCAGGAAGGGCAGGAACAGGCTCGCACCGAGCACACTGAACATGTTGCCGAAATTTGAGCTCGCGCCCATCTTGATATACTTGGTGATGTTGGCGAAGACTTTCCTCCCTTCCGTCACGCCATCCTGAAGGACGAGAAGGCTTTTCTCGAGCAGGATGATGTCCGCGGATTCCTTAGCAATGTCGACCGCCGTGTCCACCGATATCCCAACATCGGCGACCTTGAGGGCCGGACTGTCATTGATCCCGTCGCCGAGAAATCCGACCACATGTCCCCTCGCGTGAAGAGCGCGGACCACCCGGTCTTTTTGCGCTGGATTAAGCTTGGCGAAGACCGTCGTCTGGCCGGCGACATCCGCGAGCGCAGCGTCGCTCATACGAGCGATCGTACTGCCGAGCAGGATCTCGCCTGCATCCAACTGCACCTCGTGGCAGACCTTGCGCGTAATGACCTCGTTATCACCGGTGAGGACCTTCACCTGAATCCCCTTGCGCGCCAGTGCCGCGATCGCCTCCCGGGCGCTCTCCTTCGGAGGGTCGAGA
Source organism: Reyranella sp. (assembly GCA_016780605.1). Lineage (GTDB taxonomy): Bacteria > Pseudomonadota > Alphaproteobacteria > Reyranellales > Reyranellaceae > Reyranella. The sequence continues at coordinate 7,451 of JADHLS010000081.1, read as the reverse complement.
AAGGCGATGTAACCGACCAGCGTGAGGTCGGTCTCGTCCTCGACCGAATAAGCCGTCTTCGATGGGTCGATCTCCTTGTAGGCGACCGCGACGACACGGAACCCGTCCTGATTGAGCGCGATCGTCTGCTTTTTGGCCTCCTCAAAATGGATCGGGTCGAGCCGCGCCACTTCCTCGTCCAGGCAATATCTCGAACAGACGGCGAAGATTTCTTCGACAGCCCCCTTGCAGATCAGAAGATGCTTGCCGTCCTCCCCTGCGATCACCACAGAGAGGCGGCGGCGCGCGAAATCGAACGGGATTTCGTCGATCTTGGAATACCCGTCGCCATGCAACGTTCGATCGAATTCGGCATGCGCAAGTACCGCTTTGTCGAGCAAGTTGCGCAGTCCTGACTGGAAGTGGCTGTTCAGGAAGGCGTACTCGAGCACCAAGTCGGAATCGCGCCCCTCGATGTCGATGTGTCGCTTCAGGATGATGCGGTCTTGGGTGAGGGTGCCGGTCTTGTCGGTGCATAACACGTCCATAGCCCCGAAGTTCTGGATGGCGTTGAGACGCTTGACGATCACCTTCTTTCGCGACATGGCAATCGCGCCTTTGGCAAGATTAACCGTCACGATCATCGGCAGCATTTCGGGCGTCAGGCCGACCGCGACTGCTACTGCGAAGAGCAGCGCTTCCAGCCAGTCGTGCTTCGTCAAGCCGTTAATCAGAAAAACAGCCGGCACCATGACCAGGATGAAGCGGATCATCAGCCAGACGAATCGATTGATGCCCTTGTCGAACGCCGTCGGAACGCGCTGCCCGGTAACCTCGTGCGCCAGTTGGCCGAAGAAGGTTGCCCGACCAGTCCGCAGAATGACGCCGGTGCCGTAGCCGGACACGACGTTTGCACCCATAAAACAGATGTTCGGCAAGTCGAAGGGGTCTTCACACTCGACAATACCGGGCTGGCCATGCTTTTCGGCAGGCATGGATTCGCCTGTGAGCGCCGACTGGTTGACGAACAGGTCCTTGGCTTCGAGCAGGCGCAGATCTGCCGGAATCATGTCTCCGGCGGAAAGGCGCACCACATCGCCCGGTACCACCTGATCGACCGGAACTTCACGGAACGGATCGTCCGATCCGCTCGGCCCGCGCCTGACGGATGCGGTCGTGTGAACCATGGCGCGCAGCCGTGCCGCGGCCTCGTTGGAACGGTGTTCTTGGATGAAGGACGTGGTGACTGCAAGGACCACCATGCTGACAATCACGACCGCAGCGCGCACATCTCCCAGAAAATAGGAGGCCACCGCCAGCGTTAGGAGCAGCGCGTTCAACGGATTGCGTGCACGATTCCAGATCTCCTCGGGAATCGTCGGCTTGCGTTCCCGCGCGACGAGATTGGGGCCGAATTCTTTGAGTCGCGTTGTGACCTCGTTCTCGGACAGCCCTTGCAAAGTCGATCCCATTTCTGCGCAGGCGTCGGAAGCCCGAAGTTGGCTCATGGCTCCGAGCATGGCATCGCGCGCTGCCGCCTCACTGCCTATGTGGCGAGCCGGCTGGATAGTTTTCGATAGCAAGTTCATGCGATACTCGTATCAGCGATAACTGCCATGTGTGCGGGTCATGCGCATCGCGGCCTTGCGACAGATCAACTGCGCCACAGTTCACAAATATTTCTTATTGATCTTCAAGTCCCTCCCAAGCCAATGGCAACCCGTGAGCTCGATCACTATCGTCGTTTGCTCAACTCCAAGAAGCCAGAACAGACCGTGGCGCGTCCCTGGATTGCCGTGCTCAAAGCGAACGTGTGCGCCAAACGGGTAGTAGCGTAATAAGGGGTAAGCTCAAACCTGGGCCTTCTGCGCGAGTAGCTCGCCCACTCAACTCGAACGAGCTCGATCATCGACCGCAATGGCTACTCAGGCCACCCACGCCATCAATGCGTCGCTCTACGCGACAGGACGATCCAGATCGCCACAATACCGGCGGCAACAAAGAATGCCGCTGCCAGAGGCACCACACCCATACCAAGGGCAAAGCGCTTGACTAGGGTGCCGGCAAGCGCTCCCGGAAACATAACACCCGGCACCCACACTACCGCGGATCCGACATTGGCTATCCAGAAGCGCCTCGTGGGCATTTTTAGAATGCCCGCCACCAACGGGATGGTGGCACGCACTGGGCCGAAGAAACGCCCGATGAACACACTCTTGCCGCCGTGCCGCTCAAAGAAGGCAATCCCTGACGGAATAAGTTCGGGATGGCGATTGAACGGCCAAGCCTGATTAAGCGCATGGCCGAAGCGGCGGCCGATCCAAAAGGAAACGGCGTCCCCGGCAATCGCCCCCAGAACGGCACCGGTGACGAGGGACGCGACGGGCAGTACCTCGCCTGGTGTGAGCACGCCCGCAGCGATCAGGAGCGCCGTGCCCGGAAAGAGCAGGCTGACGAATGCCAACGATTCGCCGAACGCCACGACAAACATAGAGCCCCAGTTTCCGCGCTGGGCACTCTCGTTCTCGACATCCCGGCGCTCGTCGCCGACGAGCATAGGAAACTACATGAGACGGCACACCGACTTCTGGCCGACTTTCGCGACCGCGCCATGGCTCGGGCCGTGCTTTGCAAGGAGATCCTGGAAACCTGCGAAGGTCCCGATTTTCCTGACGTTCTGGCGGGTTATACCCGGTTGTATGACCTCACCATCGCAGCCATGCCCGGCGGCAGCTACCTCTCCCATTTTGACGCTCACTGGTATGCCGAGGCCGTCATCTTCGACTCCGGGCGCCCTGCGATCATCATCCCCACGAGCGACGGCGCACTGGGCCCCTCGCTCTCGACAATGTCATAGTCGCGTGGGACCACAGTCGCGCCGCAGCCAGGACTGTTGCTGATGCGCTGCCGATCCTCGTTCGAGCTCGGTCGAATCTGGTCGTTACAGTTACCGGCGAGAAGCAGCTGCGAGATGATCACGCTCCCGACGCGTTGCTTCAGCATCTTGCCTTGCACGGTGTCGACGCCACCCACCGGTCACTGTCAGCTGAGGGGCGTGGCGTCGGAGATGTCCTTGCCGATTGCGCGCGGATGCACAATGCGGACTTGATTGTCATGGGTGCCTATGGAACCTCTCGTTTCAGGGAGTTCGTGCTTGGAGGCGCTACAAAGAGCCTGCTTAGCCACTCACAAGTACCGCTGTTTATGTCTCACTGACAGCAGCAACCGAAGATTCGGACCAATGATCTTCAGAGGACGCCCCGCCGATCCGAACCGTCGTTCGCATCTATGTCCCGAGTGCCAGTGTTGCAAACATGGGGTGCTGCGACGTCGCTGCCTGTGCTGGCCGACAAAGGAGACCGGAGTGGGTCAACGTAGCAGTACGCGCAGCGCGGATTTCTAGTCGCCTCATGCGTGTCCATGGGAGAAACGACATGGCAAGCGACGGTGCGAACTCCGGCGACAATAGTATCGACGCTCTGCTTCCCGCAAGGATCGCCGAGAAGGCCGAAGCCGTCGGAGTCCAAAAGACAAAGCTGGACGTCCTGAGTCTCGTGGGCCTCGCCGTCCTGGCGGGCGCTTTCATCGCTCTCGGAGCGATGTTCGCCACCACCGTCCTGGCGGGAGCCGACGGCGCTCTTCCCTACGGCGTCGGCCGGCTGCTCGCCGGCATCGCCTTCAGCCTTGGGCTCATTCTCGTCGTCGTCGGGGGAGCCGAGCTATTTACCGGCAACGCCCTGATGGTCATGGCCTGGGCCGGCGGCAAGGTCCGGCTGCATGCGATGTTGCGGGCCTGGCTCATCGTCTATGTCGGCAACTTCATCGGTGCGATCGGCACCGCTTTGCTGGTGTTTCTTTCGGGCCAGTACCTCGGGGGCCGGGGAGTCGTTGGCGGTGTTTCCCTGAAGCTTGCGCTGGACAAGACGACCGAGCCCTTCGATCACGCGCTCTTTCTTGGCATTCTCTGCAACGTCCTGGTGTGCCTAGCGGTGTGGCTTTCGCTGGGCGCCCGCTCCACGAGCGACAAGGTGCTGGCCGTGATCTTCCCAGTGTCAGCCTTCGTCGTCGCCGGCTTCGAACATTCGGTCGCCAACATGTATCTCATCCCGCTCGGTCTGTTCATAAAGGCCTGGGGGCCGGCCGAGCTATGGGCGCAAATCGGAAGCAATTCCGCCGACTACGCGGCACTGACCTGGCCGGCATTCTTTTCCAGCCTTCTGCCCGTCACCATCGGCAACATCGTCGGCGGCGGCGGGCTGGTCGGTGGCGTCTATTGGTTCATCTACTTACGCATTCGGCGATGACACGGGTAGCATGTTTCCCGTCGGTGCAACCACGACTGCCCGACTCCGACTCAAACGGACGGACGCGCCCGTGCTGCGCGCCCGCCGTATGGTCGAATAACTGGTTCGGCCGCAGCGCCATCATGCCGCCTCTCGATGGTAATAGCACAGCAGCCCACCCAGTCGCGCGCGACACTGCACAGGTCGTCACGCTGCCGATCATTTACTCGAGGAGACAGCAAGACGTTGCCCTCCTGATGATTCCGCTCGGCATGGGAATGGTCGACATTGAACCGTCCGCGTAGTTTTACCGAGCGACCTCAGGAACCGCTATCCGACACCGCCTAACCAACTGGTTTCTCGATCGTTTCTATTTTTTGCCTTACGGGGTCTGAAAGGAGTGTCTCTTTTCCAGGAGACCCGGTCCGCCGACACCTTCGAATGGCTTACCGCCAGCCCGCGCCAATTGCCCCGCGGTGCCCGAGCTGACGTTTTTCCCGATCGCCTCGCCAAGCCGCAGCTTCTTGACTTGCCTCAAGGGCGCCACAGGTACCCCGACGTAGCTTGCAACTTGGCTGGCTTCGAGAGGCGCACATGGCTCCCAATGACTCGTTTGGTGATCGTGACATCGCAACGAGCGCACAACCCTCGCCACATTCGCTCCGATGCTGGGCACGGACGCTCGTCGCGTGTCTGGTGCTGTTGCTGCCGGCGGAAAGGATTGCCGTTGCGGACGTGGTCGATCAATCGAACGCCCCCGCCCAACCAGGGGGCGGTGCCCATCACATCACCGTGCAGTCGGCGCAGACCGTGATGCCGACCCTCGGCTGCCTGACGCGGGTCGACGTCGGCCTGACGACCGGCAATCGCGGCCGTGGCGGCGACCAGGTGACACTGACGGTCAGCGATCTCTACAACGCGCGCGTCTACGCCAAGGTGACGGCAGCCGTTCCCGAAGGCTTCGACGGCTACTGGCGATTCGACATGCCGGCGGGTGGCGTGGAGGTGCCCCGCAGCGCCATCGTTCTCGACCTGAGGGACTCGGGCAAGAACGTCTTCTGGTGGCGGTATGAGGAGGGCGACCCCTATCCCGGCGGCTTCTACATCTTCGGCGGCGCCGGCAATGCCAACCGGGACTATGTCTTTAAGACCTATGGCAAGGCGACCTGCCGTGCCTTCTCGATTAACGTGACGCCGGATCCGGTTCCCCTCGTCCAGGGCGGCTCGCACCAGGCGACGATCAGCGTTGCGCGCCAAGGCGGCTTCAGCGGATCCGTCACCGTGACATTTGCGCTGCCAAACGGCGTAACCGCATCACCGTCAACACTGGTCGTGCCGGGCGCTAGCGCCACGGCCACCTTCAAGGCAGGGCCTACCGCCACGACCGGCAACTTCACGGCGACGGCGAGCGGCGCGGCGAGCGGCATCGAGCCGGCGCATGACGATTTCCGCGTGACCGTCGCTGGCGCTTCCGGACCGGCGCAAGTCACCGGCGTCAGCCCCACGCTGCAAGCGAAAGGCGGGACGATTACCGTGTCGGGCGCGCGCTTCGACCCGACATGCTCCGCCAACGTCCTGACCTTTGCCGGGATCAGCGTCACGCCCACCACCTGCAGCGCCGGCACGCTGACGGCGGTGGTGCCGTCCCAGGCGGCCTTCGGACCGACGCGTCTCAAGGTGACGAGCGGCGGCAAGGAGAGCAACGACGTCGCCTTTTCCGTCGCCCGCCAACCCGGGGGATTCAGCGAGATCTCCAGCCAGGTGCTGCATCGGCATTCGAGCCACAGCTGCAGCGGCGGCACGGCAAGGGTCGAGATCACGGCGAGTGGCGGCGACGCCTACCGCGCCGCCTATCAACGCCTGCCGGGAAACTCGCCGATCGGCTCGTCGACCACCTTCCACGACAGCTACACGTTCATCGTCGCCGGCACCACGCGCATCTTCCAGTCCTACGGAGGCGCAGGGTTCAGCGGCTGCGACGTCGGGCTGGTGTTCGACCCGGGAAATTCAGCGGGCCCCCGACTCCTGCTGCAGGACCTCGACAACGGCGCCACCTTCAAGGGGTCGCCCTATCCGATCGCGATCCAGGTCCCTCGTCTCACGCCCCCGATTACTCAGACCTATGATCCGCGTTTCTTCCGTAGCCCGGACGGCACCATCATCCTTGCCATAACCGCGGCCCGGGAGAACGCTACCGGACACGTCGCGGCCACCTATTTCGACAAGGCCACGGGCGGCAGTATCCTCACCGCAGTACCCATCAACAAGCCGGCCGGCAGCGACTCGGTGGGCAACCCGCCGGTCAGCGCTGTGTTGAACAACAACAACACCGTGAGCCTCACGTTTGGAAGCCAGGCCCTTAGCCCGATCGCCATTCCCTGAGGTGGCGGACAATCCGGGCAGAAACAAACATGTGCAAACCACCTTCCAGCAGCGGCCTTGGTCATGAACGAGACAGCCATGTGAAGGACGCCTGCATTGTCATGCGCGACAGCCAAGCCAGCTCGCCGGGGTCCTCACCGGCCGCGACGCCGTCTGCCGCATTCTCGCCGAAGGCCGGCCGGCCGCCGCGACGCACCAAATCGAACGAACCCTGATGGAGCGAGTGCGTCTAGCTGTCCGCAGGAATCGGTACTCGCCGTCCCTGGGGCCAGACAAGCTCTGCCGCGAAGCTGCGATGTCTCGGTCGCGGTTGTATCGCGTGCTTGAAAGCAAAGGTGGCGCGCTGCCGTCTCGCCGAGAGCTTTACCCGATGAGTCGCGCAACCAGGAAGGCGATGCCCGCGGCAAGTCCGCCCACCAGAACGGTCTCGAACGCTCCCCGCGCGATAGGAACGGATGTCAGGCGTGCCTTGATGCCTCCAAATATCAGGAGCGCCACACCGGTAATGGCAACTGAGACAAGGAGCGCCACTGCGATACCGTACCGCGCTTTGTCTCTGCAATTGGGAGCGCAAGATGAATGTCCCGAGCGAAGGTGATCAGCTGGCAAGCCTCACCATCGAACTGCAAGGCCGCTTCGGCGATGCTGAAGCTCTCGAGGTATTGTTGGTAGTACTGCGTGATCTCTATCCGAATAGAGTGGCGGTCGTTTCGTCATTCGGCGCGGAGTCCGCGGTACTATTGCACTTGGTGGCAACGATCGATCCCGCTACACCGATCCTGTTCGTCGATACCCGCCGCCACTTTC
>JADHLS010000080.1 GCA_016780605.1 Reyranella sp. | reverse complement strand
CGCCCCTGCCGCCGCTCAGCGAGGAGGAGCGCGATCGGCTGCGCTCCCTGCTCGGACGCTGACGGTGCGTTAAGTGCTCGAGTTCCTGCTCGCTCTCCTGGCCACGGCGACGGTCGGTGCGCTGTTGATTCCGCTGTTGCGCGCCGAGACACCCTCGGCTGGTCGCCTGGAAGGCGAGCTCGCGATCTATCGCGATCAGCTCGCCGAGATCGAGCGCGATCGCGCGAGCGGGGCCCTCAGCGAGTCCGAAACGGCCGCCGCGCGACTTGAGATCGAGCGCCGCATCCTCGCCGCAGCCGACGTCGCGCGGCCCGCCATCACGACATCCTCGACGCTGCATCGCCTGCTGCCGCCGGCGCTGGCGCTCGCCATCCCGCTGCTGGCGCTCGGCCTTTATCTCAAGATCGGCCATCCCGGCTTGCCGGCCGCGCCGTTCGTCGCCGGCGCCAAGCCGCCGGCCGCGCAGCCCATGGACGTCGCGCGTCTGGTGGCGGAGGCGCGCGCCCTTGCCGCCCAGCAGCCCAACAATCCCGAGGCCCAGTCGGCGCTGGGCGAGGCGCTCACCCTCGAAGCCGACGGCACCGTGGCGCCAGCCGCCGTCGAAGCCTTCAACAAGGCGGTGGCGCTGCAGCCCAACGACGCGCGCTCGCTCTACTATCTCGGGCTGCACGATGCGCAGGCGGGCGATGGTGCAGCGGCGCTGAAGCGCTGGCAGGAGCTCGAGGCCAAAAGCCCGCCCGACGCGCCGTTCCTGCCCATGCTGCGGGCCGAGATGGCGCGGGTCGCGCGCGAGGCCGGCCTGCCTGCGCCGGCCGGCACTGCCATGCCGCAGCCGTCGCGTGAGCAGCAGGACGCCATGGCGGCGCTGACGCCCGAGCAGCGTCAGCAGGCGATTCGCGGCATGGTCGAGGGCCTGGCCGCGCGCCTGAAGGACAATCCGCAGGACCGCGCGGGCTGGCTGCGGCTCGCCAACGCCTGGAAGGTGCTGGGCGAGAACGCCAGCGCCGTCGACGCCTACGCCAAGGCCGATGCGCTGGCGCCGGTCGATGCCCGCATTCTGGCCGATTGGGCCGAGGCCCATGTCCGCGGACTGAAGCCCGGCGAGCCGCCGTCGCCGGCCGCCGTCGCCGTGCTCGAGCGCCTCGAGAAGGCCGAGCCGCGCAACGGGCTGGCGCTCTTCTATCTCGGCGCCGCCTCCTTCGCCGCCGGCGACAAGAAGGCGGCGGCCCAACGCTGGAAGACGCTGCTCGCACTGCTGCCGGCCGACGCGCCGATCCGCGACATGCTGGAGAGGCGGATCAAGGAGACCGAGTAGGGCTCCGCAACGATCGCTGTGACCTTGGGCGAAGCCGTTGAAATAGTGTGAGGATTGTCACTTTCGAGTCCCCGGCGGCTTGCTAACGTCGCGTTCGGAGAGCCGATGGGCGTCGCCGTCCACAAGGCTCGGGGGTGGCAATGGCAGAACTCGATCTCTCCGAGTTCCGGTCACATCGTCACGTAGCGTGGGCCAAGCGAGCGGTCCTGCTCGTCGACATCGTGGGGTCGGTTCGACTCATCGAGCAGGATGAGGTGGGAACGATCACCCACTGGCTGGCCTTCGTCGATCACGTGAAGCGGACCATCCTCGCCCGCCACCACGGCCGGTTCATCAAGAGCCTGGGCGACGGCATGCTGCTCGACTTCGACGACGTGCGCTCGGCCGTGTCCGCCGCGCTCGCCATCCAGCAGGAGCGTGTGCGCGCCAATGCCGGGCGCGTCTCGGATCGCCACATCATGCTGCGCGCCGGCGTGGAGGTGAGCGACGTCATTGTCGGCGACGACGACATCCTGGGTCACGGCGTCAATCTCGCGAATCGTCTGATGAACTTGGCCGGTCCCGGCGAGATCGTGGTGTCGCAGCATGTGCGCGACGGCATCACCGCCGACCTCGATGCCGACATCGAGGACCTGGGCGATTGCTACGTGCGCGGGCTGGCCGAGCCGATCCGTGCCTACCGCGTCGGCCCACCCGGTCCGCGCTCGATCGTGGCGCCGGCTGCGTCCTGGGATGAGCTCGCACCTTCGATCGCCGTCGTTCCGTTCACCTCGCGCAACGTCGCCGCCGACCAGGGCGTGGTGGGCGAGATCCTCGCCGAGGAGATCATCCGCCGCCTGTCTCAGTCGTCGGACCTCAAGCTGGTGTCGCGGCTCTCGACCACGGCGTTCAGCGGCCGCAATGCGCGCCTGCAGGACATCGGTGCGCATCTTGGCGCCGACTATGTGCTTTCGGGTGCCTATCGCACCGCCGACAAGCGGCTCACGCTCGACGTCGAGCTGGCCGAGACCAAGGCCGGCCGCGTGCTGTGGATCGGCAACCTCGAGGACTCGCTTTGCGACATTGTGAGCGGCGAGCAGGCACTTGTCGGCCAGCTGATCGCCTCGGTCGGCGCCGCGGTGACGGCGCGCGAGGTCCAGCGCTCGCGCTCCCAGCCGCTGCCCACGCTCAAGGCCTACACCCTGCTGATGGGTGCGGTCAGCCTGATGCATCGCCTGTCGCTTCCCGACTTCGAGGAAGCGCATCGGCTGCTGCAGGCGCTGGTCGACCGCGGCATGCGCCATCCCCTGCCGATCGCCTGGCTCGGCAACTGGCACGTGCTGCGCGTCCAGCAGGGCTGGTCGGACGATCCCCAGCGCGACACTTATCTTGCCTCGGAATGCACCAAGCGCGCGCTCGATCTCGATCCCGACAACTCGCAGGCGCTCGCCATCAACGGCTTCGTGCACGTCAATCTCCTGAAGCAGTTCGACGTCGCCGAGGAATCCTACGAGCACGCGCTGGCCGCCAATCCCAGCAATGCCTATGCCTGGCTGCTCAAGGGCACGCTGCATGCTTTCAAGAGCGAAGGGGCGCAGGCGGTCGAGCACACCGAACGGGCGCTGGCGCTGTCGCCGCTCGACCCGCACCGCTACTTCTACGATTCACTTGCCGCCACCGCCGCCGTCGCCGCCGGCAACTACCAGCGCGCGGTCGACCTGGCGCAGCGCTCGCTGCGCGCCAACCGCAAGCACACGTCGACCTTGCGCTCCATGACGGTGGCGCAGTGGCAGCTCGGCCAAGTCGACGCCGCACGCAAATCGGCGCAGCAGCTGCTGAAGCTGCAGCCCACCATGACGGTCAGCGGCTGGCTGAAGAGCTCGCCGGCCGCCGGCTACCAGATCGGCCGCACGGCGGCGGAGGTGTTGCGTAAAGCGGGCATTCCGGAGTGATGCGCTAACGCAAGATAGAGGGGAGAGCGACCATGGCGACGGAAGGATATCTCGGCGGGCTCGGTGGGCTCGGCGGCCTGGGAGGTCTTGGCGGTCTCGGAGGCCTGGGTGGGCTGGGAGGCCTCGGCGGCCTCGGTGGCCTGGGCGGGCTTGGCGGCCTGGGAGGTCTCGGCGGCTTGGGCGGCCTTGGTGGGCTTGCCCCGGTCAACTCGGCCGCGGCCGCGGCCGCCCTGATCACCACGCGCGAGGGCATCGTCGGATCCTGGATGCCGCTGGCGCCGGGCGATACGCCGGCCAATCTGCCGACGGAAGACCCCGAAAACATGAAACGCTGGGAGGCCTGGTGTCGGGCGAGCGTCATCGACTTCGAGCTGATGTCATGCCTCGGCTTCAAGGCATTGGCCAGCGACCAGATGGCGATCCGCCACCTCACGCCGGGCACCGGCTCCACCGCCACCAGCGCGACCTACCAGCCGCTGGTCGTCCTCAGGCGACCCGGCGAAGACCAGTTTGCCAAGTACCTCGACTTCTTGAACAGCTACGCCGATCTGCGGCCCGATCGGGCGACCGAGATCATGACGCAGCTGAGCGGTGGCATGGCGTTCATGTGCTCGATCCCGTACCTGCATCCGGCGCGCACTCCGTACACGCTCGAGCTCCTGGCGGCGACGCAGCGCATGGCCAACTTCTGTCACATGCGGATGAAGCAGGCGCTGGCCAGCCGCCGGCCCATCGAATACTCGCCGCAGGTCCAGCCCATGATCCTGACGCCGTCGCATTCGACGTTCCCCAGCGGCCATGCGACCGAGGGCTTCATGGCGGCGGCGGTTCTGTGGCGGTTGCTGAAGACGGCGGCGCCGCCGTCCAGCACCGCGACGACGGGGACCAAGCCCTATGAGCTGATGACGTGGCTCGAACAGCTGATCCGCCTGGCCAACCGCATCGCCGTCAACAGGACGATCGCGGGGGTGCACTTCCCCGTCGACAGCGCAGCCGGCTGCGTGCTTGGCCTGACCCTTGGCTATTACTTCGTGGCGCGCTGCAAGACCACGTCGACGACGGGCGTGACCTACGATGCCTACAAGTTCGACGGCCCCAACTTCCCGCAGGGGACGGCGGCGATGGCGGATGGCGACTTCTACTGGACGCTCTACATCGATCCGGCGACCGGCAACATCCTCACCCAGCCATCGTACGTCACCAAGCTCAACACCACGGGGGCCCTGTCGGTCCAGATCAGCCCATTGCTGAACTGGCTGTGGGGGAAGGCGCTGGCGGAGTGGACCTGATCGTCGATCATCGGGTTCACCGAGGAGATTGCCATGGCCCAGCGCAAGACTTCAGGGCGCAAGAGCCCCGCGCGCAAGACCGCGCCGCGCAGACACAAGCCTGCGAAAAAGCCCAAGCCTCGCAAGCTCGTCATTCCTGATGGCGCGCCGGATCCGCGGGATCCCAGGGTCAATCCCTACGTCGCCTGGGCCTGCGGGCCGGGCAAGGCGCTCTACTTTCCGTCGGGCCTGCAGGATGGTCCCGACAAGCGGCTTACCCTGCTGATGCAGGTCAAGGGCAGCGCTCTGGATTTCGCCAAGGGCGACACGGTGCTCAAGAAGCGCGACCCTCTGCGCAAGGATTGGGAAGACACCACCTTCATCGCGCCCTTCGCCGGTGTGACGGCGGAGGACGAGGATGCCGGCAGCGACTGGCTGCTGGCCCTCGCCCCTCCCACGGTCATGACTCGGATGGTGTCCGGTGACGAAGTGCTGAGCGTGGTCCTCGGCCGCCCGCTCAACACCGCATCGCTGCCGCTTGTCATTCCCGGCATGCCGGCGGGCGGGCTGGCGGGCCTGGCGCCGCAAGTTGCCGCGCTGCCGCCGCCGAGCGGCACCCAGGCTCGCGTGTTCGTGGGCGTGATCGACGACGGCATTGCCTTCGCCAACGAGCGGTTCCGCGTGAAGTCCAGCAGCGGTCAGCACCTCAGCCGCGTGCAGGGCTGGTGGGCGATGGCGACGGGTGGCGGAGGCAAGAGCCTGATTCAGCCGGCGATTGACACCCTGTTCGCCGCCTGCACCAACGGCAACGGCGTGCTCGAGGAGGATGACGTCTACCGCAGGGCCGGCCTCATCGACTTCTGCAACGACGAGTACCACAAGGCCGCGGCGTGGCGGATATCGCACGGGACGCACGTCATGGACGCCGCCTGCGGCTATGCGGTCGCCGACAACCGCGTCGACCGCCCCGTCGCCTGCGTGCAGCTGCCGATCGAGGTGACGGCCGATGTCGACAACGGGCAGCTCTCGCCGTTCCTGCTGCCGGCCGTGGCCTTCATCGTGCTGCAGATGCTGCTCTACTGCCTGACCAAGGGCCACGGCCCGCTGCCGGTCGTGATCAACTTCAGCTACGGCCGTCTCGAGGGCCCGCACGACGGCTCGGGCGACGTGGAAGCGCTGATCCAGGACATGGTCTACAAGGCTGGATTTCTCGGCATCACGCTGCGCTTCGTGCTGCCCTCCGGCAACAGCTTCCTCTCGCGCACACACGCGCAGATGACCTTCGACGCCGACCATCCTACGCATGCATTCGACTGGCAGGTGTTGCCCAATGACCAGACGGAGAGCTTTGTCGAGGTTTGGACGCCGCCATATGTCGGATCGAATAGCCGGCTGCAGCTCACCGTGACCGATCCGTTGGGCGACAGCTTCACCATCGACGAGAACGACACCGCCGTGCCGCTCGGCAACAGCTACCCCGGCTGGCTGGTGCATCGAAACTACAACACGAAGAGCGCGTTCTACATCTTCCTGCCGCCGACCGAGACACTCACGACGGCCAGCATCTGTCCGTGTGGCTACTACCGCATTTCGCTCACGCATACCGGCGGGCTTGCCGCCACCGATTACATCGACGCCTGGGTGGCGCGGGACGATAGCGTTCCCGGCTATCCGCAGTTCGGCCGCCAGTCGTACCTCGGCGATCGCACCTACCGCATCCATAGTCCCTACAGCGGCCGTCGCCTGCAGGTCGACAACGACAGCCTGGTCCAGCGACAGTGCAGCCTCAACGCCATCGCCTGCGGCGCCGATCCGATCGTGATTGGCGGCATCCTGCGCAAGGAAATGGTGATGGCCGAGTATTCTTCGGCGGGCGCGCGCCAGCCGCGGCCGAGGCCGCCGCGCTGGCCTGATGCCTCGGCGCCAAGCGAGGATTCGCTCGTGCTTGAGGGCCGATTGGCGGCGGGCTCACACAGCGGCGCGCGGGTGCCCATTGGCGGGACCAGCGTTGCAGCACCGCAGGTCGCACGCATGGTCGCGGACGATCTGGCGGCCGGTGGCTTGGGCGACAACGCCTACGTGCAGAGCCTGGCCGAGCAGGCACCCTCGGAGCCACCGCCCCCGCCGGCAGTGGCGAAGCCGCCGGACGAGCGTAGCGGTGCGGGCCGCATCTGGGGCACGCCGCTGCAGAAGGTGAAGCGGTACGAGTATTGAGCCTGATTACCTGCGAGGAAATCGCTCGTTTTCCTGATTCGCGCTTCTCTTCAGGCGTACAGCCACTGCAGGAGGCCATCCATGTCCGCCCTTGAATCTGTCGTCGAGAACTACGTCGCCAGCTGGAACGAGACCGATCCCGCCAAGCGCAAGTCCGCGTTGGCCGCGTCGTGCGCCGGCAATGCGAGCTACCGCGATCCCGTCATGGTGAGCGACGGCCATGCCGGGCTCGACGCCATGCTGGCCGGCGTGCAGGCCAAGTTCCCGGGCTTCGTGCTGAAGCGAATCTCGAAGATCGACAGCCACAACAACGCCGTGCGCTTCGCCTGGTCGCTCGGTCCGGCAGCGGGGCCATCGGTGGTCGAAGGCGTCGACTTCGCGACGCTCTCCGACGACGGCAAGCTCGCCTCGATCATCGGCTTCATCGACAAGATGCCAAGCTAGAAGATCGTCTGAGAGTTCATCGGACTCTGTTGGCCATGAGAGAGAGCGGCGGCACGGACCAGGTGCCGCCGCTTTCGTTTGGGCGTGATTTCGTCGTGTGTCGCAGCTGATGCAAAGGTGACAAATATCACTGATATTCCTGCACAATCAGCGCATCTGCTCGGGGAGGCTTCATCGACAAGGCGCCAGCGCGCGTCCAGAATGGAATAATCATGTTCCGATCAGCCCGCGTATTTCTGGCCGTCACGACCCTTGTGCTTGCGGTGCCTATCGCTCATGCCCAGGCAGCGCTGGAACGCGCGCAGTTCGAGCAGGCGATGATGGCGGCGCGGGATTATGCCGACGACCGTTCGCTGATCTTCTACTGCATGCGCGGCGCGAGCGAGACGGTGCCGTTTCTTTACGCCGGCCTGCAGGCTGACATCGAACAGGCTGTGCAGAAGATGAAGAAGGCCGGGGCCAGCGCGCGCCAGAGCGCGGAGATGGTCCAAGCGGTGCTGAGCACGGTGCGTTTCTACCCGGCGACCGCCAAGGACGCCTCCCTCGATCGGCGCTGCATCTCTAAGGACGTGGAGCACAGCCTGGCGGAAATGCGCGGCGTGAGCGTGCCGCTGTTCCTGCGGCCGCCGTTCGACAAGATCGGCAAGTAAGGCGCGGCGTCTGCGGTCTCGACAGGTCAGCTTTGCATGGCAAGCGCGTGAAGCCGCCTTGGATGACGACTCACGCTCATGCTAGGAAGCGTTGGAGACACAAAAGGCCTTTTGGCCCGACCACGCCTGTCGTGGCCGGGCCATTTTTTTGCCGAAGGTGACCGTCGGGGCTACTGGCGCGGATTCGCCGGCGCAGGTGTCGTGGCGGGCGGTGTCGTCGGCGTGGCCGGCGCCGGAGCCGGGTTCGGGATGGTCCGTTCCTGTGCCGGCAACTGGGCTTGCTCCGTGCGCTCATCGGGCGAGCCCGCGAAGAACATCAGGCCGGCGGCCAGCGCGATCGCGACCAGGATGCCCACGACCAGGGTCACGCCCCTGCCGCTATTGTCCTCGTAGTAGCGCTCGTAGTTGCGACGGTCGCGTTCGGGGTTGGGGGGATTGGGGATGTAGTCGCTCATCTCGTCACTCCTTTCTGGTCCGGAAGCGCCTGCAGATGAACGCCTCGCCAGGGCGAAGTGTTCCAAGCCGAATAATCTGTCCTTTTCAGCGACTTACGCCTTGAGCCCCCGCAGGCACGACACCGCCACCGGGCGCGCCATGCCTTTCAGCTGGCGCTCGCCCAGCTCCTCGACCTCGGCCACGGTCTCCGCCGCTGCGGCGAGGCGCCCGCTCACCAGGACCTCGCCGTCGGCCGCTTCGCTGCACAGACGCGCCGCCAGATTGATGACGGAGCCGATCGCCGTGTAGTCGAAGCGGTCCTCGAAGCCGATACGGCCCAGCGTGGCGTAGCCCTGGGCCATGCCGATACCGAAGCCCAGGCGGTGGCCGCGCTTGCGCCAGGCGATGCCAAGGTCGGCCACCGCGTCGCGCATGGCGATGGCAAGCCGCGTGGCGCGCTCCGGCGCGTCGGGGCAGGGCAGAGGATCGTTGAAGAACACCATCATGCCGTCGCCGGTGAAGCGGTCGAGCGTGCCCTCGTGCTCGCGGATCAGCGGCCCCAGCGCGCCGTGGTACTCGGCCAGCAGCTGCATGATGTCTTCGGGCTCGGAGCTCTCCGAGAACGCCGTGAAGCCGCGCAGGTCGCAGAACATGGCGACGATCTCGCGGCGATGGTTGCCCAGGATCGATTCGTCGCCCGCCGAGACGATGGCCTGGGCAAGCTGTGGCGCCAGGAAACGGCGCAGGCGGCCGACTCGCTCCAGCTCGCCGACCTGCGCCTGCACCTTGGCCTCCAGCCCCTTGTTCAGCTCCTGGATCTCGTCGTGCAGCGCCTTGATGCGCAGCATGGCGCGCACGCGCGCCACCAGCGCGCCGTGGTCGATCGGCTTGGTGAGATAGTCGTCGCCGCCGGCGTCGAGGCCGGCCACGACATCCTTGGGCGTGGCCTTGGCCGTCACCAGGATCACCGGAATGAAGGGCAGCGTCGTGTCGGCCTTGAGCCGGCGCACGACCTCCAGCCCGTCGATCTTGGGCATCATGATGTCGAGCAGCACGAGGTCGGGCAGCTCCTCGCGCACCTTGGCCAGCGCCTGCTCGCCGTCCATGGCTACGACCACCTCATAGCCCAGCGACTGGAGCCGCATGCGCAGAATCTCGACATTGTCGGCGACATCGTCGACGACCAGGATGCGCGCGGGGTTACGCATTGCTGGCGGCGGGCCTCTTTATTGGAGCGCGGACCTCCAGGTCCGCATCATGATCATGAGCGGACCTGGAGGTCCGCGCTCCATCATGAGCGCCAGCGTGACTCATCCAATCACCTCGCGCACCTTGGCCAGCATCTGGCGCGGCGAGTAGGGCTTGGCGATGTAGCCGTCACAGCCCGCGGCGCGCGCCTTCTCCTCGTCGCCGGAGAGCGCATAGGAAGTCACGGCAATGATCGGGATGGCCTTGAGCGCCGGATCGGCCTTGATGCGCCGCGTCGCCTCGTAGCCGTCCATCACCGGCATCTGGATGTCCATCAGGATCAGGTCGGGCTTGTGCTCGGCGGCCTTGGCCACGCCCTCCGCGCCGTCGTGCGCCTCGACCATGTCGTAACCCGACATGCCGAGAAGGTCGCGCAGGATCTGGCGGTTGTCCTCGGTGTCCTCGACGACCAGGATTTTCTTGCTCATTGCGCGGCTTCCTTGATGGGCGAGGCGTTGACCGGGACGACGACCTTGAAGATCGAGCCCTTGCCCACCTCGGATTCGACGGTGATGCGGCCGCCATGCAGCTCGACAATGCGGCGCGAGATCGACAGCCCCAGCCCCGTGCCGCCCTTCTTGCGCGTGCTGGTGTTGTCGACCTGCTGGAACTCCTCGAAGATCTTGGCCTGATCCTCGGGCGCGATGCCGAAGCCGGTGTCGACCACCGACAGCTCGAAGCGCCCGTCGACCTGGGCCGCGCGCACCTCGACCGAACCCTGGTCGGTGAACTTGATGGCATTGCCCACCAGGTTCAGCAGCACCTGGGTGAGCCGCCGTGCATCGCCGGTGCCGGTGGGCAGGCCGGCCGGTACGTCGGAGCCAAGCCGCAGGTTCTTGGCACGGGCCAGCGACTCGGTGGCCGACAGCACCGTGCCCACCATGTCGGCGACGGAATATTCCTCCATCGCCAGCACCAGCTGGCCCGCCTCGATCTTGGAGAGGTCGAGCACGTCGTTGATCAGGCCCAGCAGATGCCGCCCATTGGCCTGCACGCGCTCCAGCACGCCCTGTGCCTTCTCGGGCACGTCGCCGTAGAGGCCGTCGGCCATCATCTCGGTGTATCCGATGATGGCGTTGAGTGGCGTGCGCAGCTCGTGGCTCATATTGGCCAGGAACTGCGACTTGTGCTGGCTGGCGACCTCGAGCTGGTGGCTCTTGTCGCGGATCTCGTTGATCAGGCGGACGTTCTCGATGGCGATCACGGCCTGATCGGCGAACACCGTCATCGCCTCGACCTGCTTCGTTGAGAAGGCCTCGACCCGGGTACGCGCCAGGCACATGACGCCAAACAGCCTGCCGTCGCGCAGCATCGGCACACCCAGCATCGACCGCACCTGGCCGATTTCCGCCATGTCGCGCGGCCCGTACGCCGGATCGTTGAGCGCGTCGAGCTCCGACACCGGCGCGCCGCGCAGGGCGACGCGACCGACCAGCGTATCCTCGCCGGGATAGTGCGGCGTCTCCCGCTCGTGCTCCTGGTAGCGCGGGTCGAGTGCATGGCCCGCCTTCCAGTGGAAGGCGCCGTCGTCCTCGAGCTGGAACACGCCGCCCATCTCGGCCTTGCACAGGCGGGCGGCGGTTTCGATCACGGTCTGCAACACCGGCCCGAGGTCGAAGGTCGAGCGGCTCATCACCTTCAGCACCTCGCTGGTCGCGGTCTGGTACTCCAGCGCCTCGCGAAGCTCGGTGAAGAGGTGCACATTCTGGATAGCGATGACAGCCTGTGCGGCAAAGGTCTCGAGAAGCTCGATCTGGCGCGAGGTGAAGGCGCCGGGATTTCGCCGGCGCAGGCAAATGCAGCCGATGGCACGGCCTTCCTGCAGCATCGGGGCATTGAGCTGGGCGCGGAACCCGTGCTGCACGGCATAGTCCTTGGTCAGCGCATATTCCTGCGGGTCCAGTTCCTCGGTGTCGACGACATGCGTAACCCGCGCCTCGAT
>JADHLS010000079.1 GCA_016780605.1 Reyranella sp. | reverse complement strand
GAGGTCCCAGTAGAAGGCCTCG
Organism: Reyranella sp.; assembly: GCA_016780605.1. GTDB lineage: Bacteria > Pseudomonadota > Alphaproteobacteria > Reyranellales > Reyranellaceae > Reyranella. The sequence goes on along the minus strand of JADHLS010000079.1, from coordinate 11,441 downwards.
GTGAGGTTCAGCCCCTGGGCGCGCTCGAGGCCGAGCGAGTGGACGTCGGAGATGAACACCAGCAGGCCGGCGAGCTTTTGGCCGCCCTTGACGATGCCAAACTCCGAGGCCTGCTTGATCGAGTTGATGGTGTCGCCGCCGGCGTTGGCAAGACCGATGACCTTGGCCTTGGAGGCCTGGGCCTGCAGCAGGAAGGACGAGAAGTCGGAGGTGTTGATCGGATGGCGCACCTCGCCCAGCACCTTGCCGCCCGCCTTGGTCACGACGTTGGCGACGTCGCGCTGCAGGGCGTAGCCGAAGGCGTAGTCGGCGGTGAGGAAGAACCAGCTGTCGCCGCCGGCCTTGACGACGGCCGAGCCGGTGCCATTGGCAAGCGCGAAGGTGTCGTAGACCCAATGGACCGTGTAGGCGTTGCAGAGCTTGCCGGTGATGTCCGACGAGGCGGGGTCGGGCGCGATGTAGATGCGCTTCTTGTCGGCGGCGACGCGCGAGGTGGCGATCGAGGACGACGACGCGCCGGCGCCCAGGATCATGTCGACGCCTTCGGTGTCGTACCAGCGGCCGGCGACGGTGGCCGCCACATCGGCCTTGTTCTGGACGTCGGCCTGGACCAGCTCGATCTTCTTGCCGCCGATCGTCCCACCGAAATCGTCGATCGCCATTTGAGTCGCGATGACGGCGCCGGGGCCGTTGATGTCGGCATAGAGAGACGACATGTCGGTGAGCACGCCGATCTTCACGACGCTGTCGGACAGTTGCTGCGCCGACGCCGAGCCGGCGAGAGCCGCCACCGCCAATACTGCACCACAAAACGCACGCTTCATCAGGGTCCCCTCCCAGGGCTTTGTTGTTGAGCAAAGCGTAGCAAGGTGCTGGCATGCGCAACAAGCACGAGGAGGGAAACAAGGCGGATGATCGAGAAGATTCTGGATATCCCGACCAAGGACGGCGCGATTGAAACCTTCGTTTGCCATCCGGAACGGGGCGGCCCTTACCCGCCGGTGCTGTTCCTCATGGACGCGCCCGGCATTCGCGAGGAGCTCTACGACATGAGCCGGCGGCTCGCGAGCATGGGCTACTACGTGTTGCTGCCCAACCTCTATTACCGCGCCGGCAAGGACACCAAGTACGGCCCCGACGTGCTGGACAAAGGCAGCGCCGAGCAGGCCCGCATGCGGGCGGTGCGCACCAAGATGACGATCCCGCCGGTGATGGACGACGTCGCCGCCCTGATCGCCTTCGCCGATGCGCAGAAGGAATCGAAGAAGGGCCCGGTCGGTACCCACGGCTACTGCATGAGCGGGCCGTATTCCCTGGCCGCTGCGGCGCGTTTTCCCGACCGCATCGCGGCTGCCGCCTCGTTCTACGGGACTTGGCTGGTGAGCGACGCCGCCGAGAGCCCGCACCTCACTCTCGGCAAGGCCAGGGGCGAGCTCTACATCTCCTGCGCCGAGCATGACGATCTCGCGCCGCCCGACATGGTGAAGGAGCTGAAAAAGCTGTTCGACGCCTCAGGGGCGAAGGGCGAGCTCGAGATCCAAATGGGAGTTCATCACGGCTTCGCGTTCCCGCAACGCTGGTGCTACGACAAGCCCGCCGCTGAGCGACACTGGGAACGCCTGATCTCGCTCTATCGCCGCAACCTCGGTTAAGGAGGGCATGATGGGCCTCAAGACCGCTGCCCAATACGTCGAAAGCCTGCGCGACGGCCGCGTCACCTACTGGGACGGCGAGCGCATCGACGACATCACCAGTCACCCGCGCTTTCGCGTGTCGATCGAGGTTGCCTCGCGCGACTACGACTATGACGATCGCGAGCATGGCGAGCTCAGGGCCTACACGACGGAGGAGGGCGGCCGCGCTCACCGCATCTTCGAGGTGCCGCGCGAGGAAGCTCAGCTCGCCAAGCGCGTGGAGCTGATGCACCACACCTCGATCGTGGGACTGGTGAGCGGCGTCTACATGGCGCTGATGAGCGTCAAGGACGCCGTCGCCAAGGTGAACCCGCAATATGCCGCCAACATCGAGGCGATGTACCGCCACGCCCGCGACAACGACCTGCGCGCCGCCGAGGTCATCACCGACGCCAAGGGCGACCGCAAGCGCAAGGCGCACGAGCAGGACGATCCCGACCTCTACCTGCGCATCGTCGAGCGCCGGAATGACGGCATCGTGGTGCGCGGCGCCAAGCTGCACATCACCGGCGCCTCGCTCTGCCACGAGCTCGTGGTGATGCCGACCAAGGGCATGCGCCAGGACGAGACCGACTATGCGGTGTCGTTCTCGATCCCGGTCAGCACCCCTGGGGTCAAGATCATCAACCGCAGCTTCGCGCCGGCCGAGCTCAACGCCTTCGACTATCCGGCGAGCGCCCATCACAGCATCCCGGAAGGCTTCGTCGTGTTCGACGACGTCTTCGTGCCCTGGGAGCGGGTGTTTCTCGCCGGCGAGGTCCAGCTCGCGAGCCTGTTTGCCCAATCGCTGGGCCTGTGGGAACGCACTGGCGGCGTGGTCGATGCCGCGCGCCTCTCCCAGCTCTATGTCGGCCTCGCCCAGCTCGTCCTCGAGCATCAGGGCAAGGAGCGGGATCCAATTGGCCAGAACGCCGTGTCCGAGCTCATCAACTTCGCCGAGATGATGCGCATGAGCTTGGACTATGCCTGCCGACACTACGAGCGCACGCCGTCGGGCATGATCCATCCCAACACCCTCGCCATCAACGTTGCCAAGTTCCATTGGGCGTCGAACTACCACGCCATGGTGCGGCACCTGCACGACGTCAGCGGCGGGCTGGTGATCACCGTGCCGCTGGAGGCCGATCTCCGGAACGAGGAATCCGGCAAGTACCTGCGCAAGTACCTGAAGAGCGTGCCCGGCGCCGAGCCCGAGACCCGCATGCGCGTCTACAATTTGATCCGCGACCTCACGGCCGACGCCTACGGTGGCTGGCAGTTCGTCGTCGCCCTGCAGGCCGGCGGCGGCCTCAACGCCCAGCGCATCATGATGCATCGGACGTACCCGATGGCCGACGCCAAGGCGAAGGCTTTGGCGGCGGCGGGAGCGAAAGGGTAGGGGAAGCTGTAACGAAGTCAGAGCAGCAGTCGTCTTGCTGGTAAGGAGACTGGCAAATGATGACTATTGCTCGCGTTCTGATCTTTCTGGTGGTGTGTGCCCTCATTCCAGGCACCGCCACGGCGCAGCGCTCTCACGAAGGTTCCCGCCGGGCGTTGGCAGAATGCCAGGCGAAGCTGAACGCCAGCCCTCCTTTTCTGGCATTGAGGCACAAACTCGGCTCGCGAGCCTCGCCGGACATCGTCTTCAGCACGGACAAGGCTACGGCGGAGGAGGCGCAGCAGCTGCGGATCCTGCTTCGCGATTACATCATTCCTTGTCATCGATTCGCGCTGGAAGTGGCCGGGGCACATGCGGCAATGATCCCCGCCCTGCTTGTCTCCCAGGCCCAATCAGATGCCAACTATGAGCGCCTGATTGCAGGTCAAATAACCTGGGGTCAGTTCATGCGGGATGCCAAGGCCATTGACGCCGAACTGGACGCCGAATTCGACAGATACATCAGCGAGCCGCAGAAGTGATAGGAGCCAGCCCGGTTAGTCCAACGACGTTGTCATCCCGAGCGTAGCGAGGGACCTTTATGTAACGGAACGGGCCTGGCCACCGTCTTGTTTATGAGACGGAAGGGCCAATGCACGCTTACTACGTCTACATCCTGACCAACGTCAGCCGGAACGTGATGTACGTCGGCGTGACTAATGACTTGGAGAGACGGATTGCCGACCACGGCGATGGTCGCGGTGGTTCTTTCACCCGCAGATACCGGGTGAACACCCTGGTCCACGTCGAGGAGTTCCAATACATCGACGAGGCCATCGGTCGCGAAAAGCTAGATAAAAGGCTGGAGCCGCGCCAAAAAGGACGCTCTTGTTCAGGCGTCGAACCCGACATGGGCTGATCTAAACGACCCCGGTGCAGCGAAAGGTCCCTCGCTGCGCTCGGGATGACAGTCTTCGCGTGCCTGACGCCGTGCGTCACGGTGTCCGGTCCGGCTTGAACTTCTGCACGCGCTTTCCGTTGTCGACTTCGCCGGTGTAGATGTTGCCCTTGGAATCGACGGCGATGCTGTGCACCCAGTGGAAGTTGCCGGCCTGGCGGCCCGAGCGGCCGAAGCCGCCGACCACCTTGCCGTCGCTGCGCTGCAGGATGCGCAAAAGGTTATTCTCGCCATCGATGTTGAACAGCCAGGTCTGGTCGGCGTCGGGCCAGAAGTTCAGGTCCCACACCGCGCCGGCACCGAGCGTCGGCTTGTCGTAGAACCATTCGGTCACGAAGGTGCCGTCCTTCTTGAACACCTGGATGCGGTTGTTGGTGCGGTCGCAGACATAGACGAAACCGTCTTTCGAGGGCTTGGCGCAGTGCACCGGGTTGGCGAACTGCTGCGACGGCGCCGCGGCCGGATCGTAGGCGGCCTGCTTGTCGTCGTTGGGCTTGTTGCCGTAGGCGCCCCAGTAGCGCTTGAAGGCGCCGGTCTCCGAATCGAACACGATGACGCGGCGGTTGCCGTAGCCGTCGGCCACGAACACCTCCTTGGCGTCCATGTCGACCTGGATGTCGGCCGGCCGGCCAAGCAGCGTGGTGTCGTTGCTGCCGCCGCTCGGGGCCAGCTTGCCGATGGTCATCACCGGCTTGCCGTCCTTGGTGAACTTGAAGATGGCGCTGTCGTTGGGCGCGTTGCCCGCGATCCACACGAAGCCCGCCTTGTCGACATGGATGCCGTGCTCGTTGGCGACCCATGGGGTGATGGTCCCGAAGCCCCAGCCCTGGATGAAGGTGCCGTCGGGATCGAACTCCATGACCGACGGGGCAGGGACGCAGCACTTGTTGCGCGGCGGCTTCAGCGTCGCGCCCTTCTCGTCGTCGGTGAGCGAGCGCGGCCGCTGCAGGATCCAGACATGGTCGTCCGGACCGACGGCGACACTCGCCACCTGGCCCAGCAGCCAGTTGTTGGGCAACGGCTTGGGCCAGAACGGATCGACCTGGAACTGTGGCGGGTCGGCGGCGACGGAGGCTGACGAAAACGCGAACGCACTCAGACAGGCGGCCACCGCCGCCACAACGCCACGCTTCATCATCTCCTCCGTCGTTTCTTGCTACGCCACCTTCTGTGCCGGCTGGCGCTTGTCGGTCTGCCAGGCGTTCAGGATCTCACGCGCCCGGTTCTTCCTGGGATCCATGTCGGCTTCCTTGCCCGGAGTCTTGGCCGCGAGCTCGATGACGTAGCCGTTGGGATCGCGGAAATAGATCGAGCGGATGAACTTGTGGTCGCTCACCCCGCGGACCTCGCGGCCCTCGGCCTTGCCCTTGGCGAACATCTTCTCGAGCGCGTCGGGCTCGACCTCGAGGGCGATGTGCAGGTCGAAGTCGTGCTGCTCCTTGAACTCGAATGGCATGTCCGGCGCCTCGAAGAAGGCGAGGCACGAGCCGTCGTCGAGCTGAAAGAAGGAGTGCAGCACGCCGGTGCCGGTCTTGCGGCCGGTCTGGGTGGTCTCGATCTTGAAGGCATTGACCAGCGGCAGGCCGAGGAAGTCCTCGTAGAACTTCCGCGTCTCCTCCGAGTCGCGGCAGCGATAGGCGTTGTGGTGCAGACCCTTGATCATTTGTTTCTCCTGAGGGTTCCTCTCAATCAGGTGATCGCCTGCCACGGCTGTCCCTTGGTCGAGGCGCAGAAGCCGGTGAAGGTTTCGTAGACCTTGGCGTAGTTCGGCCCGGCCTTGAAGGTGTCGAGCCAGCGCTTGATGTTGGGATAGGCCGAGAAATCGCAATGGACAAGCTCGCCGGCGGTGACGATGGCGGCGCCGAAGTAATCGGCGACCGTGAGCTGGTTACCGCACAGGTACTTCTTCGAACCGATGAAATGATCGTTCAGGATCTGCAGCCAGACCTTGGACTTCTCCTTGCCGTAGGCGACCACCGCCTCCTGCACCTTGGCGTCCTCGCGCTTGAGGTTCGGGAAGAGCTGCGGATAGATCAGCCCATAGCCCCAGTCGCGATAGAAGTTGGAGTTGAACCAGTCCATGACCTCGTTCACGCGGGCGCGCTGCTTGAGGTCCTTCGGGTAGGCAGGCGAATCGATCTTCTCGGCGAGATAGCGCAGGATCGCCGCACTCTCGGTGAGGCGGAAGTCGCCGTCCTCCAGCATGGGGATCAGGTGGTTGGGATTGATCTTGCTGTAGGCCGGCTCGTAGTGCGCGCCCTTCAGGATATCGACCACTTCCATGTCGCACTTGATGTTGTTGTCGGCGATGAACTGCATCACCGGACGGCTCGTGGTGGAAACCGGATGCATGTAAAGCTTCATCGTTCCCTCCCTTGGCAGGACGGCAAAGGTCCCTCGCGGCGATGGCGCTGACAACGGTTACTTGATCACGGTTTGGAGACGCAGATAGTTACCGTCCTGTAACCTTTGGGAGAAGGCTCATGCTCATCGCCACAACCGAGAACGTCGCCGGCCATCGTACCGTCACCACCCTGGGACAGGTGTTCGGCGTGGTGGTCCGCAGCCGCGGCATCGGCGGCAACATCGTCGCCGGCCTGCGCTCGATCGTCGGCGGCGAGATCAACGAATACACCCAGATGCTGGAGGAGGCGCGCCGTCACGCCACCGACCGCATGGTGGCCAACGCGACCGCGATGGGCGCCAACGCCATCCTGATGATGCGTTTCGACTCCTCGGAGATCGGCCAGACCATGAGCGAGATCGTGGCTTACGGAACGGCGGCGGTCATCGAGCCCGTCCGCAGCTGAGATGCTGCGCGGCATCGTCCTCGGCGTCGGCATCCTGATGCTATTGGCGGGCGTGATCATGGTCGGGCTGGAGCTGTGGCCCGCCTTGTGGCTGTTGATCGTTGGCGGTGTGATCACCGCCGGCACGCTGCTCGAGCGCGTGATCTACAAGCCATTGCGCAGCGAAAGACCGGGCGCCGGCTGGGTCAAAACTGCAGAGCGCTTTATCGATCCCGACACTGGTCGGGCGGTCGACGTCTTCTACAATCCCGCCTCGGGCGAGCGTCAGTACGTCTCGCCGGATCAGAAGAAGGACTAGGGGAGGGATTTGATGAGGCTCTTTGGCTGGCTGGCAGCAATTGTTGCGTTGGGTGCGCTGCCGGCATCGGCTCAGGACTATCCCTCCAAGCCGCTGCGCGTGATCGCTCCCTTCGGGCCGGGCACCGCCACCGACACGGTGGCGCGCGTGATCGCCAACGAGCTCGGCAAGCTCGCCGGCCAGCCGGTAGTGGTCGACAACAGGCCCGGCGCCGAAGGCCAGATCGGCGCCCAGGCGGCGGCCCAGGCCGCTCCCGACGGCTACACGCTCTTCATCACCACCCAGACGACGCAGGCGATCAACCCGCATGTCTACAAGCAGCTGAGCTACGACCCGGTGAAGAGTTTCACGCCGGTGTGCGGGCTGACGCTCGGCGCACAGATTGTCATGGTGAAGAACGAGCTGCCGGTGAAGACCGTGGCCGACTTCATTGCGCTCGCGAAGAAGGAGCCGGGCAAGCTCTCCTTCGGCAGCGGCAACGGTTCGAGCCGCGGCGGTGCGGAGCTGTTCCGCGTCATGGCCAAGATCGACCTGTTGGGCGTGCCCTACAAATCCCAGCCGCAAGCCGTCGCCGACCTGCTGGGCGGCCGCATCGACATCATCTTCTCGGACTTCACGGCGGGGCTTCCGGCGGTGCTCGACGGCCGCGCCCGCGGCCTCGGCATCACCAGCAAGAAGCCGATTCCCGGGCTGGAGCAGTTCCCGACCATCGACTCGACCGTGCCGGGCTTCGAGATGTGGGCGTGGACGGCGATGTACGTGCCGGCCGGCACGCCGAGGCCGATCGTCGACAAGCTGAATGCGCTGGTGCACGAGGCGATGAAGTCGGAGAGCTATCGCACGCTCACCCGCACCACCTACGGCATCCCGTTCCCCGGTACGCCCGAGGACCTTGCCGCTTTTCAGGCCAGCGAGACCAGGAAGTGGGGCGAGATCGTCACGGTGGCGGGGATGCAGGAGCCGTAGCGACCGGCAGGGCGCGCGCGGCCGCAACCTGCCAGACGGCGGCTGCCAGCACGCAGGCCGCCACGGCGAAGAACGCCGCACGGTAGCTCACGGCCGAGGCGATCAGGGCGAACAGCGGTGGTCCGAACACGGCGCCGGAGAAGGCGAGCGCCGTTTGCACGGCGGCGATGGCCGCCGCTTCGCCGGGCGGCGAGAGATGGACAAACTCCGCTTGTGATGTGCCGTTCCAGCTGATCACCACCGAGCCGTAGCCGATCACGACCACGGCGATCAGCCAGAAGGGCGTGTCGGCCTGGATGAGGCCGGTGGCCACACACCCGGCCGTCATGGCGATGCCCGTCCAGGCCAGCACTTTCATGCGTGGCAGTCGATCGCCGGCGGCGCCGCTGACCAGGCGCATGACGGTGCCGGCAATCTGCGACAGCGCCAGCAGCAGGCCCGCGCGCGCAATGCTGAGGCCGCAATGTTCGTAGAGATAGGTCACAAGGTAGAAGGTGAAGGTGTGCTGGGCGATCACATAGACGAACGCCGACCAGCCCAGCACGCGCAGCTGGGCGTGGCCCAGCACGTAGCGGATCGACCGCCAGATGCTAGCCGTTGGTCGGCCGGCGGTCACCACGACGTCGATGCCCGGCCGTATCAGCTCGACGATCAGGATCGTCGCGAGGGCCATCACCGCCGCCACCAGGCTGGCGCCGCGCCAGCCGAAATGCGCCAGCAGGAAGGGAAAGAGCACGCCGGCCAGGGCGAAGCCTAGCGGCACACCGGTCTGCTTGATGGAGAACACGATGCCGAACCATTCCCGCGGCACGCGCTGGGCCAGGACATGAGCGGCGGCGGGGTTGATCGGACCTTGCGCGGCGCCGATGAACAGCACGGCGATGACCGTCGTCGCCACCAGCGCCAGGGCATTGAAGGCAAGCCCGATGGCGCCCATCAGCAGCGCGAACTGGCAGACGCGCACCGCGCCCAGCCGCACGATCGGCTCGGCGGCGATCAGCGCCAGGACCGCCGCGACGGCGTAGATGATTGCCGTGAACACGCCGACCAGCTTGGGATCGATCGCGAGGTCGGTCGCAACCGCCGGCATCATGACGCTGAGCGCCAGGACGCAGAGCGAGATCATCGCCTGGATGGCGAGCATGCTCGCCACCGGGATGACCGCGCGATTCACCGGACGAGCTCGTACGAACACGCCTCACCCTGAGGAGGCCCGGAGGGCCGTCTCGAAGGGTGGGCAACAGGCGATGTGCTCGTGTCCACCCTTCGAGACGGGCGCTTCCCGCCCTCCTCAGGGTGAGGTGTGCTGTGCATTGCCGCCCTACATCCCGAACAGGTCGGCCTTGTTCAGGATCGTGTTGCGCAGGATGCGGATCGAGGCGACGTCGACCATGATGCCGTCGACGTTGATGGCGCCCAGGCCCTTGGCCTCGGCCTCGGCATAGGCCTTCTCGAGCTTGCGCGCCCGCGCCACGTCCTCGGGCTTGGGTGAGTAGATCTCCAGCGCATGCTCGATCTGCGAGGGATGGATCGCCCACTTGCCGACGCAGCCCAGGGTCATCGAGCGCCGGCACTCCTCGCGATAGGCCTCGGGGTTCTTGAAGTCGGCGAACGGACCGTCGACCGGATCGATGCCGGCGGCGCGGCAGGCCATCACCAGCCGGAAACGGGCGTAGTGCCAGATGTCGCCGGGATAGCCGTCGGTCTCGCCGACATTCTTGTTGGTGACGCCCATCGAGGCCGAGAAGTCGCCCATGCCGAACACCAGGCACTCGAGCCGCGGCGTCGACTTGGCGATGGCGTCGACGTTCTGCATGCCCTCGACCTCCTCGATCAGGGCTTCCAGGCCGATGCGGTTCTTGAGCTTCAGTTTCTTCTCGAGCTGGTGCAGCAGCTTGTCGGCGAACAGGATGTCGGCCGGAGTCAGGACCTTGGTCATCATGATGGTGTCGAGATGCTCGCCCGCGCCTTCGACCACCTCGATGATGTCTTCGAATGCGTATTCCGTTGTGAGGTCGTTGATGCGCACGCAGCGTGTCTTGCCCTTCCAGTTCAGCGTCTTCAGGGCCTCGACGATCTTCTTGCGGGCGTCGCGCTTCTGGCTGGGGGCGACGGCATCCTCGAGGTCGAGGAAGACATGGTCGGCCTTCGACTCGGATGCCTTCTGCATCATCTTCTCGCTCGAGCCGGGCGTGGAAAGCTGCACGCGGCGGGCGCGGCGCGGACGGTCGGTCATTTCGGGTCTCCCTCAGGCAACGATCTCAAGCAACGATTTTCTGGGCCCGCAGGCGCGCAATATCCGCGCCACCGAGGCCAAGACCGGTCAGATACTCATCCGTATGTTCCCCCAGCAAGGGGGCGCGATGGCGCACACGGCCGGGCGTCTCGCTCATCTTGATGGCGACGCCCGCCACCCTGGTCTCGTGGTCGAGGCCGGGATGGGGCACCGACACGACCATGTCGCGGGCGGCGAAGTGCGGGCTGGCGAACACGTCGCGCACGTCATTGACCGGGGCGAACGGCACCTGGCCGCCGAGATGGTCCAGCAGCTGCTGCTTGGTCCGCTGACCGGTGAAGGCCGACACCGCGGCGATGATCTCGTCCTGGTGCGCGCGGCGATCCTGCACCGTGGCGAGCCGCGGGTCGACGCCCATCTCGGGCCGGCCGATCAGGCGGCACAGGATCGGGAAGTGCGTGTCGGCGTGGGCGGCGATGGTGACGTGACCGTCCCTGGCCGGGAACATGCCGAACGGGCAGAGCAGGGGATGGTGGTTGCCCTCCGGCACCGGCACGCCGCCGGTGTAGGCGTGCTGGTGCACGATGCGCTCGCACATCGACAGGATGGCGTCGACCATGCCGACATCGACGAACTGGCCCTTGCCGGTCTTGTGGGCGCGCAGGATGGCGCTGACGATGCCGACGGCGCACATGGTGGCCGGCATGAGGTCGCCGATGCCGGGGCCGACCTTCATCGGCGTGTGGCCGTCCGGCCCGGTGATGGCCATGACGCCGCCGAACGCTTGGGCGACGACGTCATAGGCCGGCCAGTCGGTGTAGGGGCTCTTGCCGGTGCGCCAATCGCCGAAGCCGCGGATGGTCGCGTAGACCAGCTTGGGGAAGCGCTCGTGCAGGGTCTCGTAGCCGAGACCGAGACGATCCATGACGCCGCCGCGGTAGTTTTCGACCACGGCATCGGCGCCGTCGCACAGGCGCATGACCAGCTCGCGCCCCTCGGGCTGCTTGAGGTCGATGGCGATAGATTTCTTGTTGCGGTTCACCGAGGCGAAATAGCCGCCGAACGCCTTCAGCCTGTCGTCGGCGTGGTACGGGCCGATGATCCGGGTGTGGTCGCCATCGA
>JADHLS010000078.1 GCA_016780605.1 Reyranella sp. | reverse complement strand
AGGTGGTGGCGAAAGTCCATCGTCAGTCGACAGAGGTGTTGAGCGACGCTGCCATCAAGAACCAGTTCAATGAACGGGGGTTCGAGATCATCAACAGCAATCCCGAGAAATTCGCTGAATTGCTGAAGACGGAGATCCCGCGCTTGGCGGAGGTCATCAAGAGCCGAAGGATAAAGGCCGACTGACCGGCGCCGCACTAACTCAGCGGAAGCCCAGGTAGGTGGCCCGTTCGAGCGAGACCCGAGTCAGGATCACGCCCAGAAGCACGATCAGGCCGCCCAGCACGCGGGCCGAGGTCAGCGGATCGCCGAAAAACGCCGCCGAGAGGCCCACGCCCGCCACCGGGATCAGGTACATGTAGACCATGACCCGGCTCACCCCCAGGCGCTCCAGGCCGGCTGTGAGGCCAAGGAAGGCCACGCCCACGGGGAAGATCGCGGTGTAGAGCCAGAAGCCCAGCAGGCGGTCGTCGAGCCGGGCGAATTCACCGAGCGAGTCGAAGATCAGCGCGATGGGCATCAGGATCAGCGAGCCGATCAGGGTGGTCCAGGCGATGACCCGCAGCGCGCCCAGCCGCAGATTGTAGGGCGCACTGCGCTCGACATAGAGCGCCCAGGCGAAGGCGGCCACCATCCAGATCAGGGTGCCGTCGAGGCTGCCGAACGAGAGGGTGAAGCGCGTCAGCGAGTTGTTGACCACGACCACGACGCCGCCGAAGGCGATGACGATGCCGAGCCAGCCCAGCGCCGGCAGACGGCGGCCGGCGAAGCGCGCCAGGATGGCGGAGAAGGCCGTCGTGGTGGTCATGACGATCGAGCCGACCGACGGCGGCGTGCGCGCCATGGCGAAGCCCCAGCTGGCCTGGAACAGGGCGACGCCGACCAGCGACAGCAGGATCATGGGCAGCAAGTCGCGGCGCGCGAGTGCCATGGGCTTGTGCAGCAGCGCCGCTACCGCAAACAGGAAGACGCTGGCCACGAGGTAGCGCGAAGCGCTGTAGAGCAGGGGGCTCATGACCGCGAGCACGTCCTTGGCGAACGGATAGCTCGAGCCCAGCAGCATTGCCGTGCCGAACATGATGAGGTCGCCGGTGAGGCGAGACCTGGTGTGATCGTTCATTCTTTTCGAGTCAGGCTCCTCTCCCCCTAGCGGGGGAGAGGAACATGAAAAGGGGAGGTGAATGAAAGTGCGAGGCGGACGAGCGCGAGCGAGCGTCGATCAATCCTTCGGCGCCGTCGACGCCTTCTGGGCACCCCAGAATCCGAACAGCGCACCGGCGACACGGCGGATCTGGATCTCCTCGGAGCCTTCGGTGATGCGATAGCGCCGGTGATGGCGATAGATGTGCTCGAACGGCGTATGGCGCGAGTAGCCGATGCCACCATGGACCTGGATGGCGCGGTCCGCTGCATCACACACCAGTCGGTTGGCGCGATAGTTGGACATCGCCACCCATTCGCTGACGTTCATGTGGTGCTCGCGATCGAGATGCCACGCCGTCTTGCGCACCAGGCCACGCGTCATCTCGGCCTCGGTGTGCAGCTCGGCCAGCGGAAACTGGATCGCCTGGTTCGCGGCCAGCGCCTTGCCGAACACCTTGCGGTTCCTCGCGTAGGCCACCGACATGTCGATGCAGTATTGCGCTGCGCCCAGGCTGGACGCGGCCTGGCGGATGCGGTTCTCGTGCACGAAGGTCTGCGCCACGTCGAGGCCGCGGCCTTCTTCGCCCAGCATGCTCGATCCTGGCACCTTGACGTCGGTCAACGAGACCTCGGCGTGGTCCGACGGCATGTTGAAGGTCCACCACATGTGCTCGACCTTGAAGCCCGGCGACTTAACCGGCGTGAGAAAGGCCGAGATGCCGCGCGCATCGCCGGGCTTGCCCGAGGTGCGGGCGAAGACGAGATCGACCGTGGCCGTGTGCATGCCGGTGTTGAACCGCTTCATGCCGTTGATGACCCAGTCGGAGCCCTGCTTGGTGGCGGTGGTCTCCATGAAGGTGGCGTCCGAGCCGTGGTCGGGCTCGGTCAGTCCGAAGGCGATGCGCTCCTTGCCGGTGAGCATGCCTTCGAGATAGCGCTCCTTCTGCTCCTTGGTGCCGAAGCGATGCAGCAGCAGGGCCACGGGAAAGTTGCCGACGATCGAGCTCTCGTTCTGCAGGTCGTTGTGCAGGCCAAGTCCCTTGTGCGCGAGATGCTCGCGGATGATCGCCATGGCGAGGTTCGAGCCGTCCTTGCCGCCCAGCTCCTTCGGCAGGCCGAAGCGCAGGTGGCCCGCCTTGTCGGCGCGTCGGCGCATCTCGGCCAGGAGGGCTTCCCATTCGTGGCGCGGCTGGCCGTCATTGTCCCAGTCGGTGCGGGCATGCTCGCGGCGATAATCGAAGAAGCGGATGTTGTCGTCCTGGCGCTCCAGCGGCCGGATCTCGCGCTCGATGAACTCGTCGAGTTCCCGGAGATAGGCCGAGATCTCCGCCGGTATATCGAAATCCATCGGGCCGCTCCCTAGAGGTAAACGTCCATTTACCTCGTATCTTTAGCGGCCGGTAGCTCGATGCGGAAGCGGCTGCCCGTGGGCTCGGCCGCCAAGCAAACCGCGCTGCCGCCATGGCGCTGGGCGATGTCGAGCACCAGGGCGAGACCCAACCCGCTGCCGCGACCGTTCTCCGTGGCCCCGGCCAGGCGGTAGAAGGGCTCGAAGATGCGGTGCCGCTCGGCCTCCGGAACGCCCGGCCCGCGATCGGTGACGTCGAGCACGACGCGGTCGTTCTCGCGCGCCACCGACACCGTGACGGCTCCCTCGCCGCCATATCGCCGGGCATTCTCGATGAGATTGCGGATCAGGCGGCGCAGCAGCAGGGCGTCACCCGACACAATGGCCGAGACGCCGGTGGCTTCGAGGTCGTAACGCGCCGCCTCCTCGGCGGCGAGCGCCAGCAGGTCCACCGGCTCGTGCTGCTCCAGGACCGGCTGGGCCTCCAGGCGGCTCGCCAGCAGGATCTGCTCGATCAGTTGGTCGAGCTCGGCCACGTCCCGCTTCAGCGATTCGCGAGTCTTGGTGTCGGCGCCCTCGCCCAGCAAAGAGGCGGCGACGGCGATACGGGCGAGGGGGGTGCGCAGCTCATGGCTGCAGTTGGCCAGCAGCAGGCGGTGGGCCGCCACCAGCTGCTCGATGCGTTCGGCCGAGCGGTTGAAGCTCTGCGCCAGCGCTGCCAGCTCATCGCGGCCCTCGACCTTGACGCGCGCGCCAAGGTCGTCACCGAACTGCTCGACGCCGGCCTTCAGCCGTTCCAGCCGGCGGCTCAGGCCGCGCACCACCGGATAGGCGCCGACCGCGACCGCAAGCGCCACCAGCGCCAGGAAGGCGGTGATCCAGAAGGTCGGGCTGATCGGTCGCTCGCGCACCTGGCGGGCGACCAGCCAGCGTCCGTCGGGCAGCTGCAACGTGAAGTACGGTCCGGACGGCCCGCGTCGCCAGCCTGGCCGCGCGCGGCTGTGGTCGAAGCGCGGCGGCGGCTTGCCCGCCATGGCGATCAGGTTGCCGTCGGGTCGATAGAGCGCGATGTCGAAGCGAAGCTTGCGATACAACGATTCGACCGCGGCCTGTTGCTCGCGCGTCGGCGCATCGGCATCGGGCAGCAACGCGCCGGTGAGCTCGGCCGCGACCTCGAAGTATTGCGGCGTGCGCGCATCGTCGTCGGCCAGCCGCCACAGCAGCGCTGCCGCGCCGACGAACACCGCCAGCACGACGAGAATGGTGAGATAGAACTGGAGGTAAAGGCGCTGCATCTCAGCTCTCCTTCCCCGTAGGACGGGGGAGGCGAATGAGGGCGTACCTCATCGATCCTGGTCCTTGGCGAAGACATAGCCCGCGCCGCGCACCGTCAGGATGCGGCGCGGCTTCTTGGGATCGTCCTCGATGGCGGCTCGGATGCGCGAGATGTGGACGTCCATCGAACGGTCGAAGGCCTCGAGCTTCTCGCCCTTCAACAGGTCCATGAGCGCATCGCGCGACAGCACGCGGCCGGCGCGTTCGGCCAGCGCCAGCAGGATCGCGAACTGGTAGGAGGTGATGGTCCGTTCCTCACCGTCGACCCGCACCAGGCGCGCCCCCTTGTCGATCTCGAGCCGACCGAAGCGCAGGGTCTCGGATTTCACGGCCGAGCCCTTGCGGCGCAGGATGGCGCGCAGCCGCGCCTGCAGTTCGCGCGGCTCGAAGGGCTTGGCGAGATAGTCGTCGGCGCCAACCTCGAGGCCGACCACGCGGTCCATCGGTTCGCCGCGCGCCGTCAGCATCAGGATCGGCACATCGGTGGCGCGCAGACGGCGGCAGAGGTCGAGCCCGTCGGCATCGGGCAGCATCAGGTCGAGGATGATCGCATCGAAGGTCTCGCGCTTCATCAGCGCCTCGCCCTCGCGCGCCGTGCCGGCGACCGTCAAACGAAAGCCCGCCCCGCCGAGATAGTCGGAGACCATCCCGGCGAGGCGGTTGTCGTCATCGATCATCAGGATGCGCTCGGCCATCGTCTCAGTATCGGGCCGCATCGCCCCCGATGTCATCCGTCGGCTGGCGACGTTAGCCGTGCTGCCTGGTGTGGCGCTCGCTCCACGCCTTGAAGAAGGCCTGGCGCTGCGAGGCATTCAGCACATTGCCGGCGTCGACCAGCGCCTGGGTGAAGCGCTTGGAGCTCGCGTCGGCGATCTTCATCTGCTCGGCGCGCAGCTGCTCGATCCGCGCCGGGTCGATGGTCGCGGCAGTCATCGCCGCCTGCATCGCCTTGCGGTTCTCGACGCGCTGGTCATGGAAGCCCTTCATGTCCTTGAAGGCGGTCTGGAGGATGTCCGTGACCTTCTTCTTCTGGTCGGTGCTGGCGTCGGTGCCCGACAGCGCCTTGTCCACGCGCTTCTCGATGCGCTGCTGGAACTTGGCGGGATCGAACGCCTGGCCATCGGTCTTTGCGAAGGCCGCGCCGCCCGCGGTGGCCGCAAGGCTGCCGGCCAGCAGGGCCGCCAGGATCGTGGTGAGGCTCTTGCGACGCGTGCCGCTGAGCTTGAGGTCGTTTGCCATGTCAGTCTCCGTTTTCGTTCTTGGGTTAAGTTCCCCGTGCCGGTGATATGGGGCCACACGGTTTCGCCTCCCTCTCCCGGGTGTAAAGTTGTGTAAAGATGACCAGCCTTGCGACAGAACGCCTGACGCTGCGGCCATTGGTGCCCGATGACGCCGAGGCCTACGCCGCCATGCGTTTCCATCCGAAAGTCGAGAAATGGCTGCCGCCGGCCGAGGGCGATCCGGTCGAAGCCGCGCTGCGCTCGATCGGCCGCTTCACCGCAGCCTGGCGGGAGCGCGGCCATGCCCCGTGGGGTGTGTTTCTCGACGGCCGCCTGATCGGCCATGGCGGGCTGAACTACGTGCCTGAATTCGGGGAGACCGAAGTCCTGTGGGCACTCCATCCCGATGCCTGGGGCAGGGGCTACGCCACCGAGGTGGCGCGGGCGGCGCTTGCCTACGGGTTCGAGACGTTGGGGCTCGACTTGATCTTCGCCATCACGCTATCCGCCAACCTTGCCTCGCAGGCGGTGATGAGGCGGCTTGGCCTCACCTATCGCCGGCGCGTCGCCTACAAGGGCTTCAAGGATATCGTCTGGTTCGACATGGATCGCCAGACTTGGAGGGAGCGCTAGCCGGTCCGGCGGTGCGTCGCTGGCCCGGCGAGGTCAGTGCCATTGAGGACGGCCGACGCCGCGCGATGGATTGCGGCATCGCCGGCCGCGAGCACCGAACCGTCGGAATTGATGTCGAGCTCCTTCCCGGCCCAGTCGGTGATCAGTCCGCCGGCGCCTTTGACGACGGGGACGAGGGCCGCGAAGTCGTAGAGCTTCAGTGAATTCTCGACCACCAGGTCGACATGGCCCGACGCCAGCAGGCCGTAGGCGTAGCAGTCGCCTCCCCAACGGAAGAGCTTCACACGCTGCGTCAGCGCCTCGTGGCGCTTCTCGAAGGCGCCGGGAAACATGATCGGCGCGGTCGAGTACATGTAGGCCTGCGCAAGGTCCGCGCAGCGGCGCACCTCGATCGGCTTGCCGTTGAAGGTCGAGCGCTCGCCGGCCACGCCGAGCCAGCGTTCCTTGAGGATCGGCTGGTCGATCACACCCATGACCGGCAGGCCGCGATGCAGCAGCGCGATCAGCGTGCCGAAGATCGGCAGGCCGGTGATGAAGGCCTTGGTGCCGTCGATGGGGTCGAGCACCCAGACATACTCGGCATCGGTGCGCACGGCGCCGTGCTCCTCGCCGAACACGCCGTGTTGCGGCACGTGCTCGGTGAGCAGCGCGCGCATCGCCGTCTCGGCCTCGCGATCGGCGATGGTCACGGGGCTGGCGTCGGTCTTGTCGTCGACCGTGAGCCCGGTGCGGAAGTAGCGGTTGGCGATCGGCCGCGCGGCGTCGGCCAGACGATGGGCCAGAGCGACCAGCTCGGCGGCAACCGATCCGGCCATGGTGCTCGAAGACCTTAGGGAAGCGGCTGCGGCGAATCCGACATGGTGCGCAGGAAGGCGATCACGTCGGCTCGCTCCTGCTCCTTGGGCAGGCCGGCGAACGCCATCTTGGTGCCCTTGATGTAGGCGGTGGGCTTGAAGATCATGTGGTCGATGTCTTCGTAGGTCCAGTCGCCGCCCTTGGCCTCCATGCCCGAGGAGTAGCTGAAGCCCGCGTGGCTTCCCTTCTTGCGGCCGACGACACCCCACAGATTGGGACCAACCTTGTTGGGGCCGCCCTTGTCGACGGTGTGGCAGGTGAAGCACTGCTTCTGGAAGATCGCCTTGCCGGCCTCGACATTGGCGCTGGCAAGCTTGGGTCCGATCGGCGGCAACTCGGCGGCCGGCGCCGCTGCAGCGGTCTGGGTCGGCGCCTCATCGGACACGGCGATCGCCGGCTTCTCGAGCTTGTGCGGATGAACCAGCGCGTTGGAGACCTTGCCGAGCACCATCGCAAAAAGCGCAGAGGCCAGAACGCAGCCCGCCACCGTGTTGAAACTGGCCATTCGTCAGATCCTGAAGCCCAAAATTCTGGACGTCGCTGTAGCACGCCCGCAGCGTCGTCAGTAGTATCCGATCATGGCCTCTGGCTCGCGCGGCGGAACGTCGCAAGTGCCGGATTTTGCGGGGTTTTTCGCCCATCGGCGTCGCACTGCCAGCCGATTGACGTTGGTGATCCGGCGGGCGAAACAACCCGCTGATGAGGGCGGCCAACAAGGGCGAGCGCGGGGAGAATCGGGCGATGGCGAAGGCGCGGGCAGCAAGCCGCAGCAATAGGGCTTTGGCGGGCAATACCATCGCTTTCCAGGGCGAGGCGGGCGCCAACTCGGACATGGCCTGCCGCTCGGCCTTCCCTTACATGACGACGCTGCCGTGTCCGACATTCGAGACGGCCATGGCCGCGGTGCAGGCCGGCAAGGCGGAGCTCGCGATGATCCCGGTCGAGAACTCGATCGCCGGCCGCGTCGCCGACCTGCACAGCCTGTTGCCGCACACCAAGCTCAAGATCGTGGCCGAGCATTTCCAGCGCGTCGAGCACTGCCTGGTGGCCCTGCCGGGTACGACGCTGAAGTCGATCAAGACGGCCAAGAGCCACGTCCAGGCGCTGTCCCAGTGCCGCAACTTCCTGCGCAAGCACCACATCGCGCCGCTGGTCCATGCCGATACTGCCGGTGCCGCCCGCGAGATCGCCGAAGTTGGCGATCGCAGCGTCGGCGCCATCGCCTCGTCGCTCGCCGCGCGCATCTACGATCTCAAGGTGCTGGCCCGCAACATCGAGGACGCCGACCACAACACCACGCGCATGCTGGTCTTCTCGCGCGAAGAGGCCCAGCCCGACTGGCGCACCGTACAGTGCATGACCGCCTTCCTGTTCCGGGTGAAGAGCGTGCCGGCGGCGCTCTACAAGGCCCTGGGCGGCTTCGCCACCAACGGCATCAACATCGTCAAGCTCGAGAGCTATCTCAGCGGCGCGCACTTCGAGCAGGCCCAGTTCTATGCCGAGGTCGAAGGCCATCCCGAGCAGCGCGGCCTCAGGCTCGCGCTGGAGGAGCTCGGTTTCTTCTCCGAGGAGTTCAAGCCGCTCGGCACGTTCCCGGCCCATCCCTTCCGCCGCAAGGGCTGGGAAGCCCCGACTCGTCCGGGCACCTGAAGGGCGACCTGAAATGCCTCAGCAATCCATCCGCATCGCCCCGTCGATCCTGTCGGCCGACTTCGCCGCGCTGGGACATGAGATCGAGGCAGTGGCTGCGGCCGGCGCCGACTGGATCCACGTCGACGTGATGGACAACCACTTCGTGCCCAACCTGACGATCGGACCGATGGTGGTGAAGGCGCTGCGCCCGCACAGCACGCTGCCGTTCGACGTGCATCTCATGATCTCGCCGGTCGATCCGCTGGTGCCGGCCTTCGCCGAGGCCGGCGCCGACGTGATCTCCTTCCATCCCGAGGCCGGGCCACACGTCCATCGCACCATCCAGCTCATCAAGAGCCTCGGCAAGAAGGCGGGCTGCGTGCTGAATCCCGCAACGCCGCTCAGCGCCATCGAGAATGTCCTGGGCGATCTCGACCTCGTGCTGGTGATGAGCGTCAATCCAGGCTTCGGTGGCCAGGCCTTCATCGAAAGCCAGCTCGCCAAGATCGCCGCCCTGCGCAAGGCGATCGATGGTCTGGGCAAGTCCATCCATCTCGAGGTCGATGGCGGCGTCAACGCCGAGACGGCCAGGCGCTGCATCGAGGCGGGCGCCGACGTGCTGGTTGCCGGCACCGCGGTGTTCACGGGCGGGCCGTCGCGTTATGCCGCCAACATCAAGGCGCTGCGGTCGTGAAGGTCGCCGAGCATGCGCTCGCGGTCGCCCGCATCCAGACCGGTCAGGCCGCGCCCGAAGACAAGGCGCGGGTCGCAGCCTGGGACCGTCTCAACGGCCTGCTCGCCACACTCGATTCCAAGACGTCGGTCCTGCTGCGTTTCAACGCCATCGTGGTGGCGGCGCTGGCCTATTTGCTGATCATCAGCGGTACCGATCCGTTCATGGGCACGAACACGGCCGTGAAGGTGGTCGGCAAGCTCGTCGCCCATGGCAGCCTGCTCGCCGCCGTCGTGAGCTGCGGCTTTGCCTTCCCCGTGATCAACGTCCAGTGGGACTTCTTCGGCCGCCGGCTCGATGGTCCTGCCGAGGACAAGTCGGATTTCGACAATGCGGCCCTCCAACGCCTGGCCGATCTCGTCGCGCATCGCACGCGCCTTTACTCATGGGCGTGGCGTCTTGCGGTCCTCGCCGGGATCGGATTTGCCGTTCTGGTCGCCGTGGCGACGCTTCATCTTCAGGGATCTACAGGCTGATCTCGCCTTTCAGCACCGGCACGCAGCCGCCGCCGACGCTGGCGCGGATGCCGTCGGCGGCGCGGTGCGCGGTGCAGGCGAGCAGGCTCGGGCGGCCCATCTCGACGCCCTGTGTGATGTCGTAGCGAGCCTCGTTGTCTTCACTCAGCGATAACAGCAGCGCGGCAAGCGGGGTGGCGGCGCTGCCGGTCGCGGCGTCCTCGATGGTGCCGGACAGCGGCGAGAACATGCGGGCGCGCAGGCGGGTGACGCCGCCGCTCCTGCCATCGTGGGCATAGAGATAGAGTGGCAGCCGTCGCGGGCCGAGGGAGGGAAAGGCCTGGACCGCCGCCCGGAAGCGGGCGACATCGGGCGCCGCGCGTGTCAACGCGTCCGGCGTGACTTGGGCGATGACGAACGAATTGCCAACCGACGCCGCGACCGGCCGGTGCGCATCGACCAGGACCTCGCTCTCGCTGATGCCGACGCAGCCCGCCACCAGTGCCACGGGCATCTCCGCGCCGAGCGACAGCGGCTGCGGCGCGGCAATGGTGACGCTGCCCGGCCGATCGGCGCGGACCTCGACCAGCCCGGCGATCTCCTCGAAGCGGAGCAGGCCATCGCGTGCGCGGCCCATGCCCGCCAGCACCCAGCCGGTGCCGACATTGGGATGGCCGGCAAAAGGCATTTCGGCGGTGCGGTTGAAGATGCGTACCCGCGCGGTGTTGGCCGGATCCGACGGCGGCAGCACGAAGGTCGTCTCGCTGAGATTGAACTCGGCGGCGAGCGACTGCATCTGCTCGTCAGTGAGGCCGCTTGCATCGGGAAAGACGGCGAGTGGATTGCCGCCAAAGCGGCTGTTCGTGAAGACGTCCACGGTGACGAAGGAGAAGGTCGGCATTTCAGACGACCTCGACGCCGATTTCGGCGGCGATGCGGCGCAGGCCGGCGAGCGACCGCGCGGTGGCGTTGCGGCCGTCGTCCGGGCAGTGGGTCTCGATGCTGGCGAGGACTTCCTTGGTCTTGCTGTCGACGCCGCTCAGCAGCCGCCTGAGCTCCGTCGGCCAGGGCACGTCGCCGTCACCCAGCGGCACCGTGCGGCCGGCCGTGAGGTCACGATCCTTGAGGTGGATCGCGGTGGTGAGCGGCGCGAGTGCAGCGATATCGGCGTCAGTGGGCTTCTCACCGGTCGACCACGCGTTGGCGATGTCGGCCAGCGGCCTGAGGTAGATCGGCTCCTCGCCGGTGGCTCGCCTCTCGAGCTTCGCGAACTCCTGCTCCTCGCTGGCAGGCGGTGGGTTCTCCCGGAGCTCCTCCATCTTGCGGAAGAACGCCGCGAGCTCGGCGATATTGCCGATGTTGCAGACCGGTTCGTTCTCGAGTTGAAGCGAGATGTCGTAGTGCCCGGCCAGGCCGAGCAGCCTGTTGAGCTCGTTGGTCAGACCAAAGAGATCGAGAGGCCGAAAGCCGCCATAGCGCAGATAGCTGAAGATGCGCATGTGCGGCGCGCCCAGGATGACGGCTATTTGCATGGCCTGTGCCACCCAATCTTCGACCGGGCACCGGCTGGGTTCGAAGGCGAAGTCGACCTTGCCACGGCCGCTGGTGGTCCCGATGCGCGGGGCCCGCCACTTGAATAGCGGCGATACGAAGGCCGGTACCGTGATGCCCGCTTTCTCCAAGGTCCGGCTGATCTCGATGACCTCCTCGGTCTTCATCTCAAGCAAGTTGCGTCCGCCGACGGTGCGCATGTCGAGGCGGGTGAGGCCGTGCTCATGGGCGAACGAGATCATTTCGCCCAGGGACGAGCCGATTTCGTCACCGATGACGGAAAGCTGAAGGCGCGGAAGAGTCATGATGGCCAGCCTACTATGCTGCCTTTACTTTGGCTAAAGTCGAATGTGCGACCGATGGAGACGGCATGAGCGACGACACGGCGATCTTCGTGGGAGCGAGCGACGCCGACCAGTTCCTCCTCCTGAAATACGCCAACCGGCACGGCTTGATCGCCGGCGCCACTGGCACGGGCAAGACAGTGACCCTGCAGACGATCGCCGAGGGCTTTTCCGCCTACGGGGTGCCGGTCTTCATGGCCGACGTGAAGGGCGACCTGTCGGGCATCGGCCAGCCGGGCGGTGACAATCCGCACGCCGTCGAGCGCGCCAAGCAGCTCAAGATCGGCGGCTATGCCGGCCGCGGCTTCCCGGCGATCTACTG
>JADHLS010000077.1 GCA_016780605.1 Reyranella sp. | reverse complement strand
CACTCTCGGTGAGCTTGCAGACCAGCCAGTCCGGCTTCAGCGGATTGCTGAACCACGGCTCGGCCCAGCCACGGTCGAGGCAGCGGCGCACGATGGCCCCATCGACCGCCTGACCGTCGAGGTCGAACAACGGCAGCTTGCCGCCCGCCTGGGTGAGCCCCCGGCGCAGGTAGAGCAACTGCGGAAGCGTCGGAAGGTCGGCTTCCAACACATTGTCATTCAACGCGAAGGCGTCGAAAGACTGCGCCTCGTGGCGCGCGATG
Source organism: Reyranella sp. (assembly GCA_016780605.1). Taxonomy (GTDB): domain Bacteria; phylum Pseudomonadota; class Alphaproteobacteria; order Reyranellales; family Reyranellaceae; genus Reyranella. Next base: position 11,330 of record JADHLS010000077.1, on the reverse strand, counting down.
ATGCGATCAGCAAACACGGCGGCGTCCCCCTCTGACGATGCCGGCTAACGGGCCCTCTCTCCGAACAAGATACGCTCATTCGGCCGAAAACAAAATCAGATCAGGTGCTTGCGTTTTGTTTCTTACGTAGCCACCCGATTCAGCAGACGCCGGGATCGCGGCCCCTCAGCTGCAATCCTGACAGCGGCTAGTTGCTGGCCTTCAGAGTGCTGCGCAGCTGCGTGAGGGCCTGTTCGAGGTCCTCGAGCACCGATTCGATCTCACGGCGCTTGTGCAGGTCGAGCATGGCGGCGCGCGGCGTCGTGGTCGACGGCTGCGGGCCGGTGCGCGGCAGCGGCTGGCGATTGGAGCCGGCCGCCATTGCCTCGGCGCGGGCCGAAACGATGCGCAGGCTCTCCAGCGCGCTTTCCGCGGCGATGTCGAGCCGCTGCGCCGGCAGGCGGCCGCGGCCCTCCTTCAGGAGGCGCTGGACACCCTTGATGGTGTAGCCGTCCTCGTACAGCAGCGTCCGGATGCGGCGCAGAAGATCGACATCCTCCGGCCGGTAATAGCGCCGCCCGCCGCCGCGCTTGAGCGGCCGCACCTGGCTGAACTTGCTTTCCCAGAAGCGCAGGACGTGCTGCGGCACATCGAGCTCGGTGGCTACCTCGCTAATGGTCCGGAACGCCTGTGCTGACTTTTCAACCCTTCTGTCCGAAGTCTGAACCGATACGGCCATGACTAGACCCCCACATTGCCCCAACTACCCCTTTGCCGCGTCTGGTGCCCCATTGATGAGTGATTTCAGGACATTCGACGCTCGAAAGACGAGTACGCGGCGCGGCAGGATCGGAACTTCCTGCCCCGTCTTCGGATTGCGGCCCACGCGTTGGCCCTTGTCGCGGACCGTGAAGCTCCCGAAAGACGAGATCTTCACCGATTCGCCACGCGCCAATGCTTCAACAACCTCGGAGAGGATCGTCTCCACAAGGTCGCTCGATTCATTGCGAGAGAGTCCCACTTCCTGGAACACCGACTCGCTCAAATCGGCACGCGTGATAGTCCGGCCTTCCATCCGGTACCCTTCCTTCCCCCAGTTAATCCATACTCTAAGGTTGGAAAGCGGTCAATATCAGTAGGATAGAGGCTGGCCTTGAATCGGCGTCGAATCAGGGTCTGTTCCCGTTACGTTGCGGACCAGTGCGCGATGCGTTTATTTCACAGCTGCGTTACTACCAGCGGACGAGCGAGGCGCCCCACGCAAGCCCGCCGCCAATGCCTTCCAGCAGCAGCAAATCGCCCTCCTTGATGCGGCCGTCCTTCACGGCGGTGTCGAGCGCAAGCGGGATCGAGGCGGCCGAGGTGTTGGCATGTTTATCCACAGTCACCACCACGCGCTCGGGGGCAAGGCCGAGCTTGCGGCCGGTGCCGTCGATGATGCGCTTGTTGGCCTGATGCGGGACCAGCCAGTCGATGTCCTTGGGCGCCAGCCCCGCCTTGGCCAGCACCTCGCCCACCACGGCCGCCATGTTGACGACGGCATGCTTGAAGACCTCCTTGCCCTCCATGCGGAGATAACCGGTGGTCTTGGTCGAGCTCGGCCCGCCGTCGACATAGAGGATGTCGTGCTGGCGGCCGTCGGAATGGAGCGCATTGGCAAGCACGCCGCGGTCGGCGGCGGTCCCCTTACCCTGCTCGGCCTTCATAACGATGGCGCCGGCACCGTCGCCGAACAGCACGCAGGTGCCGCGGTCGTTCCAGTCCAGGATGCGCGAGAAGGTCTCGGCGCCGATCACCAGAGCCGTCGAGGCCATGCCGCCCTTGATCAGGTTGTCGGCCACCGAGACGGCATAGACGAAGCCAGCGCAGACCGCCTGGACGTCGAAGGCCGCTCCCTTGGTCATGCCCAGCGCTGCCTGCACGCGGGTCGCGGTCGCCGGAAACGTCTCGTCCGGCGTCGCCGTCGCCAGCACGATCAGGTCGAGGTCGGAGGCCTTGATGCCGGCATGCGCGAGCGCGCGCTCTGACGCTTTGACCGCGAGATGCGAGGTGAACTCGCCGTCGGCCGCGATGTGGCGTTGCTTGATGCCGGTGCGCTGCTGGATCCACTCGTCGGAGGTATCCACTTTCTTGGCCAGTTCGTCGTTGGTGACGACCCTCTCCGGCAGGTAGGCGCCGCACCCCTGAACGACCGAACGTATCACTCGCCCCCTCCGCTTGCCTGCAGCGCCGGCTGGTCCGACGCCTCGGCAGTCGAGATCACCTGATGCAGCTTGCCCAGGCCTTCGACCAGCTTGTTCTTGTACTCATAGCGCACGAGATCGACCGCCACGCCGATGGCGTAGGCGAAGCCCAGCGCATCGGTGCCGCCGTGGCTCTTCACGCACACGCCGTCGAGGCCGAGGAACACACCGCCATTGTAGCGGCGCGGGTCGACCCGCTTGCGCAGCTTGACCCAGGCGCCCGAGGCAAACAGGTAGCCGATCTTGGCAAAGGTCGACGTGCGGAAGGCATCGCGCACGAACTGGGTATAGAGCTTGGCCGTGCCCTCGATCGACTTGAGCGCGACGTTCCCGGTGAAGCCGTCGGTCACCACGACGTCGATCTGGCCGGTGCCAATATCGTTGCCCTCGACGAAGCCCTGGAAGGCGACGGGCGAGGCCTCCTGGCGCAGCCAGCCGGCCGCCTGGCGCAGCTCCTCGTGGCCCTTGAGCTCCTCCGAGCCTACGTTGAGCAGCCCGACGCGCGGCTTGTCGAGGCCGAGCAGGACCTGGGCGAAGACGCTGCCCATGACAGCGAACTCGGCGAGGTTCTCGGCGTCACATTCGAGGTTGGCGCCAAGATCAAGCATCACGGTCTCGCCCAGTGCCGTCGGCAGGAACGACGCGAGTGCGGGGCGATGCGCGCCCTCGACCATGCGCATGGCAAACATCGAGATGGCGAGCAGTGCGCCGGTGTTGCCGGCGGAGACGACGGTGTCGGCGCGGCCTTGCGCGGCCGCATCGACAGCCAGCCACATGCTCGACTTGCGCCGCCGGCGCAGCGCGAAGGACGGCTTGTCCTCGGCCAGCACGGCATCCTCGGCCGGCACGATCTCGAGCGAGCTCGCCAGCCCCTTGCGCTTGTCGACCAGGGGCTTCAGACGGGCCGGGTCACCGAACAGCAGGAACGACGTGCCGGGGTAGCGCTCACGCGCGATGTCGGCACCGTTGACGACGACCTCGGGCGCGCGATCGCCGCCCATGCCGTCGAGCGCCAGGACGATCTTGTCGGCGCTCACCGCTATGCTCCCCTGGTCGGTGGCGTGCTGCGGCCTACTTCTCGGCCGACGCGCTGTCGGCCAGGACCGGCATGTCCTCGCGGTAGTAACCGCAATGCGAGCACACCGAATGCGGCCGCTTCAGCTCGCCGCAATTCTTGCACTCGAGGTAAGCCATCGAGGGCAGCCCGTGATGGGCCCGGCGCATGTTGCGGCGGGACTTCGAAACCTTCTTCTTGGGAACGGCCATGACGATCTCCACGCTGGGGCGGCCCCGTGCGAACTGGTGCCGGCCCCAAAAAACTTCGGCCGCGCTTTTACCGGCGCGGCAGGGCGCTCTCTCTAGCCAAAACGTCTCACCACCGCAACAATTTAGCGCCCGCGGCGAGGCTTGTCTCTGAGGGCGGCCAGGCCGGCAAAAGGATGCCGGCGCTCCGGATGGCCTTTTCGGCCGCCCTGGCGGGGCTTTGGCAGGACATCTTCGAGCTTGACCCCGGGTCGCCGCGGATAGGGGTCGGCAGCCAGGGACAGCTGCTCGGCGACGATTTCGCCGACATCGAGCACATTTCCGACGAGGGGCTCAGGCGCATCGGCCTGGGAGTTCAGCACCGCCTCCCCGCTTTCGGGATCGAGATCGTCGGCCATATCCTGCTTGAAGACGATGCGGAAGGCGTCATCGAGGTCCTGGGCCACTGGATCCAGGCTGAGCACGCAAGCCTGCACGATACGGCCACGCAGGCGGCCTTCGACAACCACCTGTCCGCCGGGGCGCCGGTCGACAGTCACCCGGGCCGAAAAAGCCGGCAGCCCAAGGAAGCCGAAACGCTTGGCCAAAGCCGCACGCTCGGCGTCGCTGGGCGTGATCTCGAGGGCGGCGCCCCCGGGTCCCATGCGGTCGAGATCGACGACTCTTTCTATCTCTGATTTTGTTTGTTTTTCAAATCGTTGATGCATTTTCTTAATCTACTTTGTAAGCTCGGCCGACGTCGTAGCGGCCAGCTGCCGGGCGAGCTGCCGGACATAGGCCTCCAATCGTTCGACCTGGACGTCGTTGTCGGGCGACCTACCGCCATAGGCGTTACGGCGCAAGACGTCACCCAGCGCCTCACCGCCGCCGGCCAGGGCCTCGCGGTAGGCGAGCGCGCGGCCATGGAAGCCCTCGGCCATGATCTTGATGCGCCGCCCTACCCCCAGATCCTGGACGCCGATCTCGCGCAGGGTGAGATCGAGATGGCGGAACATGGCGTCGAAAAAAGCCTGTGCCATCGCCTCCCCATCAGGTTCGCGGCGCAGGCGATCGATCACCAGGGCGGCGTGCAGGGCCAACGCGTCGAAGCGGCCGTCGAGGGTGTCGGGTATGCCGCAGGCCTCGAACAACTCGGGCGCGCGCGCCTGCTCGGCCGTGCGCACATAGAGCGCTGCCGCTGCCGCTTCATGAGGATTCCTGCGACCGAACACCACTTTCTCCCCCGGCCCCGTGACAGCCGGTCCGTTGACCCGGCCCCGCTATCGCGACATCTTATGGCCCCTCTTTCCAACGATCCCAAGAACCCGTCCATGCGTCGCACCGTCCCGCTTGCCCTTGCCGCCGCCCTGTTCGGCGCAGCCTGCGAGCCCTATGGCGACATCCGCGGCTTCGCGCCCGCGCCGGGCACGGTGGACAAGCTCGAGGTCGGCACGCAGAGCCGCGAGGACGTGGTTCGCCTGGTCGGCTCGCCCTCGTCGGTGGCCACGTTCAATCCCAACGTCTGGTACTACATCACCGAGAAGCAGGAGAACTGGGGCCCGTTGAAAGCCTGGATCGCCGAGCAGAACGTCATCCAGATCACCTTCAACGACCAGGGCCGCGTCGCCAACATCAAGTACTACGACCTCAAGGACGCGCAGCACATCACCATGGTCTCGCGCATCACGCCGACGTCGGGCAAGGAGCTCACCGTGCTCGAGCAGATCCTGGGCAACGTCGGCAAGTTCAGCGGTCCGCGCCAGGGCAGCAATCCCGGGGCGCCCACGGGCGGCGGTCCATAAGAAAAAGCCCCGGTCCTTCGACCGGGGCTTTTGCGTTGCGGCCTGTGCTCGATCAGTGCGCGAGCACGGCGAGCAGCAGCAGGGCCACGATGTTGGTGATCTTGATCATCGGGTTCACGGCGGGGCCCGCCGTGTCCTTGTACGGATCGCCGACGGTGTCGCCGGTCACGGCGGCCTTGTGAGCCTCCGAGCCCTTGCCGCCGAAGTGACCCTCTTCGATGTACTTCTTGGCATTGTCCCAGGCGCCGCCGCCCGCCGTCATCGAGATGGCGACGAAGATGCCGGTGACGATGACGCCCAGCAGCATGGCGCCGACCGCGGCGAAGGCATCGGCCTTTCCGGCGATCGCCGAGACCACGAGATACAGCACGATCGGCGACAGCACAGGCAGCAGCGACGGGATCATCATCTCCTTGATCGCCGCCTTGGTGAGCATGTCGACTGCGCGGCCGTAGTCGGGCCGGTCCTTGCCCTGCATGATGCCGGGCTTCTCCTTGAACTGGCGACGGACCTCCTCGACGACCGACTGGGCCGCGCGACCCACCGCCAGCATCGACATGCCGCCGAACAGGTACGGCAGGCCGCCGCCGATCAACAGGCCGACAACGACGTAAGGATTCTGCAGCGAGAAGCTCACCGCCTTCACGCCCAACTTGCCCTGGGCGATGAAGTAGTCGAGGTCCGAGGTGTAGGCCGCGAACAGCACCAGCGCACCGAGGCCCGCCGAAGCGATGGCATAGCCCTTGGTGACCGCCTTGGTGGTGTTGCCGACGGCGTCGAGCGCGTCGGTGTTCTTGCGCACTTCCTTGGGCAGACCCGCCATCTCGGCGATGCCGCCGGCGTTGTCGGTGACCGGGCCGTAGGCGTCGAGCGCCACCACCATGCCGGCGAGCGCCAGCATGGCGGTCGTGGCGATGGCGATGCCGAACAGGCCGGCCAGCACGTAGCAGATCACGATGCCGGCGCAGATCAGCAGCGCCGGTAGGGCCGTGGCTTCCATCGACATCGCGAGGCCCGCGATGACGTTGGTGCCGTGGCCGGTGACCGAGGCCTGCGCCACGGCCTTGACCGGGCGATAGTCGGTACCGGTGTAGTACTCGGTGATCCACACGATCAGGCCGGTGATGGCGAGACCGACCAGCGAGCACCAGAACAGCGTCATGCCGGTGAACTGGCGATCGCCGACCTTGAGCACCGTGCCGTTGCCGATCACCCAGTCGGTCACAAAGTAGATCGCCGGGATCGACAGCACGGCGGCTGCGATCACGCCCTTGTACATCGCCCACATGATGCCGCCGTCGGAGCCGAGGCGGACGAAGAAGGTGCCGATGATCGAGGTGATGATGCAGGCGCCGCCGATGGCCAGCGGATAGACCATCAGCTTTGAGACCAGGGCCGGATCCGCCGCAAAGAAGATCGAGGCCAGAACCATGGTGGCAACCGTGGTCACCGCGTAGGTCTCGAACAGGTCGGCCGCCATGCCGGCGCAGTCGCCGACATTGTCGCCCACGTTGTCGGCGATGGTGGCCGGGTTGCGCGGGTCATCCTCCGGGATGCCGGCTTCGACTTTGCCCACCATGTCGCCGCCGACGTCGGCGCCCTTGGTGAAGATGCCGCCGCCGAGACGGGCGAAGATCGAGATCAGCGAGGCGCCGAAGCCCAGCGCCACCAGTGCGTCGATCATCTCGCGGCTGCCCGCCGCGACGCCCATCTTGAGGAGCACGGCGAAGTAGCCGACGACGCCGAGGAGGGCGAGGCCCGCCACCAGCATGCCGGTCACCGCTCCCGCCTTGAAGGCGAGGTCGAGGCCCTGCCCCAGGCTCTTCTGCGCCGCGACCGCGGTGCGCACGTTGGCGCGGACCGAGACGTTCATGCCGATGAAGCCGGTCGCACCCGACAGCACTGCGCCGATCAGGAAGCCGATGGCGGCGTACTTGCTGAGCAGAAGGGCGAGGATCACCAGCACGATCACGCCGACGATGGCGATGGTTGTGTACTGGCGGCGCAGGTAGGCAGCTGCGCCCTCCTGTACGGCCTGCGCGATCTCTTGCATACGCGCGGTGCCGGAATCGGCAGCCATGACCCGCGATGCGGTAACGACGCCGTAGAGCACGGCGATGATACCGCAGGCGATGACGGCCCATAGAACGGTAGACATTGTTGGCTAACCTATTGTTTTTGACGGCATTTCCTGCCAGGCGCCTGCCGAAGTATCTGGATTCCCCCGACGCGAGGCGGGCGGAAAATGGCAGAACGACCGGGAGTGCGCAACCCGCAACGGGGAAAAGCCACGCTGCGTCAAGGCATTAGGCGCGCGAGGGGTGGCGCAGGCGGAACACGCCGATCACGGTGAACGCGATCAGAACCAGCGCCAGGGCAAAGTAGTTGAGCATGGCCCAGCCCTGCACTTCGAGGACGACGGAGGCCATCAGGCTCGCCGTCGCCGTCGTGCCGAACACCATGAAGTCGTTGAAGGCTTGCGCCTTGCCGCGCTCCGCCGGCCGGTAGGTGGTGGTGAGCAAGGTCGTGGCGCCGACGAACAGAAAGTTCCAGCCCACACCGTTCAGGCCGAGCGCGGCACGGAAGTGCCACTCGGTAAGGCCGGTCAGGGCGACGATGACGCCCAGCACCAGCAAAGCGATGCCCACCATCATCATGTTGAACACACCAAAGCGGCCGATCAGGCTGCCGGTGAAGAACGCGGGCACGAACATACCCATGACGTGAACGAAGATCGTTACCGGCGCCTCGGTGGCCTTGAGGCCGCATTGCACGATGGCGAGCGGCGAGGCGGCCATCACGAAGGACATCACACCGAACGCGATCATCGCGCCGGAGCAGGCCACCATGTAGGCCGGCTGGGTCACGATCTGGAACAACGGCCGCTGGGGGCCCGTGGTGTCCTCCGCCTTCACCGGTGGGAACTCGATGAAGCCCAGCACGACGAAGACGATGGCATGGATCAGGATGACGGCTGAGAAGCTCGCCTGGAACATCGGCACCCAGAGGCTGGGCGTGAAACGCGCCAGCGCCGGGCCGACGATGCCGGCGATGATGCCGCCCGCCGTCACATAGGAGATCGCCTGCGCCCGCAGGTGGCCCGGCGCGAGCTCGACCGCGGCAAAGCGATAGAGCTGCATGTTGGCGACGGCATAGCCCAGGAACAGGCCACCCAGGCACATCACCAGGAAGCTGCCCATGCCGAGCCCGATGGCGGCGCACGAGGCGCCGATCATGCCCATCGCCGAGCCGGTGCGGAAACCGAACTTGCGGCCGCGGCGCATCATCAGCATCGAGGCGGGAAACACCGACAGCATGACGCCGAGATGCTGCAGGGTGACCGGCAGGTTTGCCCACATGCGCATGTCAGGCGACACGATGGTCAACACCGCGAGCGCCGAGGAGGCGAACATCAGCGTGTTGCAGCTCTGGGTCAGCGCCTGGCAGATCGCCAGCAGGGAGATGTTGCGCAACGAACGGCGCGGCATGCCGCCGACCGACGTCTTCTGCGCTTCCTCGACCTTGGTTATTCCGTCCATTGGCGGCGCACTCTAGTCGGCCGTCCCTGCCCACCCAAGCGGTTAGGCGCATCCGCAGAGCTGCTATGACTTAGTTTTGCTTGGCCGACACTAGAAGTGAACGTAGCCCTTGCGCGGCGCCCGCATAGTCTTGCCGCCGACCGTCAGCTCGACGCCGCGGCCGCGCGAGAAGCCGCCGATCAGCGTCACCTTCACCTTGGCCGCCTGCGCCGCGGCCAGCAGTGCCGGCTGCCACAGCGGCGGCACTGCGATCACCAGCTCGTAGTCGTCGCCGCCGCCCAGCACGTTCGCCCATAGCGTCGGTTTGTCGGCGAGCACGCGGCGCGCCGCCGCCGACAGCGGCACGCGTTCTCGTTCGATCAGCACGGCGAGCTTGGAAGCATCGGCGATGTGGCCGACATCGGCCAGCAGACCGTCGGAAACATCGGCGGTGGCGCTGGCGATGCCGATCAGCTTGTGGCCCAACGCGGTACGAGGCTGCGGCAGCCGGTAGCGTCGCTCGAGAGACGGCTCGCGCAAACGCTTGCGCGCCGCCAGCAGACCAAGCGCGCCGTCACCGATCGTGCCGGTCACCCACAGCCGGTCCCCTGCCCGCGCGCCGGCCCGCGTGAGTCCGCGTCCCGCCAAGACATGTCCGAAGGCAGTGATGGTGACCGTGAGCGGCCCAGGCGTCACCACGGTGTCGCCGCCGCTCAGCACGATGCCGTACTGCCGCTGGTCGGCGGCAAGGCCGCGCGCGAAGGCCGCGACCCAGCGCTCGCTCCAGCTCTTGGGCAGGGCGAGCGACAGCTGGTAGGCGAAGGGCTTGGCGCCGCCCGCGGCAAGATCGGACAGGCAGACGCGCAGGGCCTTTGCCGCCACCCAGTCCGGCCGCTCGTCAGCGAGGAAATGGACGCCGGCAACGACCGTGTCGGTCTTCACCGCAAGATCGCGCCGCTTGTCCGCGGGAAGGAAGGCATTGTCGCTCAAAAGCCCGCCAGCCCCGGGAAAGCCGCGTGCCAGCGGCGCGAAGTAGCGGGCGATCAACTCGAACTCGCCGATGCGCCGCGCGCGCGGCATCGGCTATCTCGCGAACTCGGCGGCCCGCGCCTGACGCGCGATGCGATCGAGCACGGAATTGACGAACTGCTGTTCGCCCTGGTCGTAGAACGCGTGGGCGATCTCGACGTATTCGTTGATGGCGACGCGAGTCGGCACGTCCTTGCGATGGATCAGCTCATAGGCGCCGGCCATCAGGATGGCGCGCACCAGGCGGTCGACACGTTCCCACGTCCAGTCCTCGGCCAGAGAAGCAGTCACCGTCTGCTCGAGTTTCTCCTTGTGCGCGACGGTGCCTTCGACCACGTTCTTGAACAGCGCTTGGTCGGCATCGCGGCGCATGCCGCCTTCGCCCGCCTCGGTCCGTCGCACGCGCAGGAACTGGTCGATGATCTCGGCCGGCGCGTGCTGGCCCTCCTGCCATTGGTAAAGCGCCTGGACAGCGGCCAGCCGCGCGGCCTGGCGCCGATTGGGCCTTGGCATGGACGTCGGCTGGGCGCTCACGCGTTCTTCCAGCGGCGGCCCAAGGCCACCATGGCAAGACAGGCATGAGCCGCGTCGCCGCCCTTATCGCCGCGATCGGTGAAGGCGCGCGCCTTGGCCTGCTCCATCGTGTCGACGGTGACGATGCCGTAGCCGATGGCAAGCCGTTCACGCACCGAGAGATCCATCAGGCCGCGCGCGCTCTCGCCGCAGACATAGTCGTAATGGGTGGTCTCGCCGCGGATGACGCAGCCCAGCGCCACGAAGCCCTCGTAGCGTCCGGCGGCCAGCGCGATGGCGCCCGGGATCTCGAACGCACCGGGCACGACGACACGCTCGGCGGTCGCGCCGTTCTTGCCGATCTCACGCTCGGCGCCCGTGATCAGGGCGTCGGCGATCTCGGCATAGTAGCGCGATTCCACGATCAGGATGCGCGCGCCTTTCACCCCGGCGACCGCCGGTCGGGCCGTCGGTGTTTCCGTGCGGGTCGACATGGCTAACGGGCCTGTGGCTTGCTGGACGCTCTGCCGGGAACCGGCTTTTGGCCGACGATCTTGAGCCCGAAGCCTTCGAGGCCGACGACGCTTCGCTTGCTGTTGCTGAGCAGCACCATCTCGCGCACGCCGAGATCGATCAGAATCTGGGCGCCGACGCCGTAGTCGCGGAGCTCGCCGCCCGCGGGCTCTATCGGCTCGCCGGCACGGCGGCGCTGCTCGGACAGCATCACCGTGAGCGGCTCGCGGATCAGCACGATGACGCCGCGGCCCTCCTTGGCGATCTCCTGCATCGAGGCCTCGATCTCGCCGCCGCGGCCGGTGTTCCTCTGGCCGAGTGCGTCGGTGAAGATGTTGACGGCGTGCATGCGAACCGTGACCGGTCCACCCGCCGCCGGGTCACCCTTCACCAGCGCGATGTGCTGAGCCATCGTCACCTTGTTGACGTAGATGACGCAGCGGAAGTCGCCGCCGTAGATGCTGGTGAAGCTGGTCTCGCTCAACCGCTTG
>JADHLS010000076.1 GCA_016780605.1 Reyranella sp. | reverse complement strand
GCCCGATCGTGTAGCCGTCGGGCGCCGACCGCGCGAGCTCGGCGGTGCCGATATTGCCGCCGGCGCCGCCTTTGTTGTCGACCACGAACTGCTGGCCGAAGCTGCGCGCGAGTTGGTCGCAGATGAGGCGGCTCACGGTGTCGGTGCCACCGCCCGGCGCGAAAGGCACGATGAAACGCACGGTTTTGCTGGGCCAGGCCGCCTGCGCGCCGGCGCTCGAGCCGCGCACGACCATCGGCGCGGCAAGGCAGGCAAACAGGCTGCGTCTCAACATGACATTTCCTCGCAATATTCCTTCATTTAAGTATGTCATGACATGACCGAGCCGCTGCGCACCGTCCAGAGCTACATCGACCAAACTCCCTTCTGGCCGGACGGCACTCCCACACGTTTCGTCCCGATGACCGCCATGCAGTGGCGGATTTGGCTGCTCGCATCGGCCGGCAAATTCTTCGAAGGACTGGTCGTGTTCATGACGGGCGTGGCCCTGCCGCTTGTCGTCAAGGACTTCGGCCTCTCCCCCGCCGAAAGGGGCCTGGTCAGCGCCGCGCCGCTCGCCGGAATCATGGTCGGCGCCATCGCGATGGGTGGGCTCGCCGACATCTACGGCCGGCGCCGCATGTTCGTGGTGGAGATGCTGGTCTTCACCCTGTTCCTGACGGGCCTGACCTGGAGCCCGACCTTTGCCTTGACGCTGTTCTTCCTGTTCGGCGTCGGGCTGGCGCTGGGCTGTGATTACCCCACGGCGCACCTCGTGATCTCCGAGAGCATTGCGAGCAGGGATCGCGGCAAGCTTGTGTTGAGCGCCTTTGCCTTCCAGGCGGTTGGGGCACTGATCGGCACAGTCGTAGGCTTCCTTATCCTGTCCAATCTGCCTGAAATCAGTGCCTGGCGATGGATGTATGCCACGGCGATCGTACCGGCCCTGTTGGTCATGCTCGGCCGCCTTACGATCAGCGACAGCGGCCATTGGCTGATGAGCCAAGGTCGCAAGGCGGAGGCTGAAGCCGAGTTGGCCCGCCTGCTCGAACGCGAGCCGCCCTATCCCAAGCAGGTTCGCTTGACCTTCCCCCCTGCCCAAGACCGCATGGCATCGACACGGTCAAGCCAGACCGGAGGCTGGCGCGAGCTCTTCGTTCTGCCGGGCCGGCGGGCCACCATCCTCGCCTCGGTGCCATGGTTCCTTCAGGATCTCTCCACTTACGGCATCGGCATTTTCACCCCCATCATCCTCACCAGGGCGATGGGGCACGAGACCATCGCGGCCCACAACGTCAGCGCCCTGATCGCGCGCGACATCACGGCGGCAAAAGGTGCCGCTTTGCTCGATGTGCTGCTGATCGTAGGCATCCTGGCCGCGGTGCTGCTGGCCGACCGCCTCGGGCGCATTCGCCTGCAGGTCGCGGGCTTCATCGGCTGCGCCGTCGGGCTCGGCCTCGCAACGCTATCGCTTGGTGCGACCGAACCGATGAAAAGCTTCCTGCTGTTCGGCGGCTTCATGCTGTTCAACTTCATGACCAATGTAGGCCCCAACGCCCAGACCTATCTCCTGGCCGGCGAAGTGTTCCCCACGGCGATCCGCGGCAAGGGTGCGGGCTTTGCCGCCGCCTTCGCCAAGGTCGGCGCGGTGATGACCGCGTTTCTCTTCCCCGTGTTGCTGGCCGATCTGGGCATCCACTTCCTGCTGACGGTGCTGATCGCGAGCTCGCTGCTCGGCGCCTGGGTGACCTGGCAGTTCCGCATCGAGACCACCGGCGTCAGCCTGGACGAGATCGGGCGATAGGCCTACCGCCACCGACTCATGCGGCAACGCAAGAACAGGTCCCTAGACTTCGCTTCGCTCCGCTCGGGATGACGCGATAAAAAGAGCCTAATGAATGGGCCCATCGGGGAACTGCTCAAGACACCGGACTTCCTGCGGCTGTGGCTGGTCGGCGCCTTCGCCAATGCGATGCGCTGGCTGGAGCTGCTGGCATCCGGCCTGTTCGCCTATGAAGTGACGGGGTCGGCGTTGGCCGCGACCGGCGTGGTGGCGGCGCGCCAGCTGCCCCAGCTCCTGTTCGGCGCCTTCGCCGGAGCGGTGTCGGAAGCAGTCAACCGCAAGACCATCGTCATGCTGGCGCTGGTCGTGCCCGCCGCGGTGTCGACTTTATTGGCCACCCTCGCCGCTACCGGCCAGCTCCATCTGTGGCATGTCGCTTTGGGCAATCTCTTGTCGGGTACGATGTGGTCCACCGAGATGTCGACGCGCCGCCGCATGGTGGGCGAGGTCGCGGGATCCCATCGCATCGTACCGGCCATCGCCCTCGATTCGGCCACCAACGCCGCGACCCGCATGATCGGTCCGCTGTTGGGAGGTGTCGCGTTCCAGTGGCTGGGCATGAAAGGCGCCTACACGCTCACCGCCCTGGTCCAGTTCGGCGGCGCCTTTGCGCTGGCTGGCCTCGCCCATCCGCAGATCACGCGCCGACTCGATCTCGGGCGCATTCCGGCGGAGATCGCCGAAGGGCTGGCATTTGCGCGCACACGGCCCACCATCCTGCTGGTCTACGGCATCACGGTCGTCACCAATGCTTTCGCCTTCGCCTATTCCGGCCTGGTGGCGCCACTCGGCATCAGCGCCTTCCATGTGTCGCCGGCGCTGGTCGGATTGCTGGCCGCTGCCGAGCCGATCGGCGCCCTGCTCGGCGGAGCACTGATCGCGGCCGGCATGATCCGGATGGACCGCCGGCTCGCCTTCGCCGGCGGCGCCGCGCTGTTCATGGTGGCGCTGATCGTGATGGCGCTGTCGCCGTCCTATTGGCTCGCCTTCACCGTGCTGGTGCTGGGCGGCTTCGGCACGGCGGGCTTCAGCAACATGCAGACCACGTTGATGTTAACCGAGGCCCCGGCCGACATGCGATCGCGCCTGATGGGCCTGGTGACGGTCGGGATCGGCACCGGACCGCTCGGCGTCCTGGCGGCGGGTGTCCTCGCCACCGAACTCGGGCCGCGCACGGCCGTTCTGATCATGGCCGTGATCGGACTTGTGTCCACGCTGGTGCTGGCCACCTGGCTTCGAAGTCGCGCCAATCGCAGGACGCGGACTTAGAGACCACGCATCGGGGTCGGCGGCAACATGCGGTCGATCGCCGAGCGCCAGATCGCCTGGGCGTCCTCCGAAGAGAGCTTGTGGCAGTTGCGCATCTGGTCCCAGCTCTCGAAGCTGATCAGCGTGGCGAGCGCCGTCAGGACCTGCTCGCGTTCGAGCTCGCTCATGACCGAAAGCTCGGGCCGATACATCAGCCGCATGCGCTCGATATTGGCAAGTCGCACCAACGTCACGCGCGTCTTGAGCTCGGCGAGCTCGTGCTGCGTCGCGACCAGCACGCGCCACAACGATAACCAACGCTCGCAGGCCTGCGCCCGGACGGCGACGTGGGAGCGGATACGCATCGGTCGGTCGGCATCGGCGTCGCGCGGCACCGCGTCGGCCTGGCCCTGGACGATCGCATGATCGGCCGTGGCGAGCGTCAGCGCGTTGAGATCGTTGAACCGCTCGAAGATCGAGCGTGTCGAATAGCCGGCTTCGGCAGCGATCCGCGCCGCCGTCGGCATACGCGGATCGCGCCGCAACAGCTCGAGATAGGCTTCGATGATCGTGAGGCGGGTGCGTTCGCTGCGCTGACGGCGACCGTCAACGCGGCGCCCTTTGGCCGGCTCGTCGTTGGCGGCCGTTTCGTAATATGACACCAGAATACTCCGCGGTTCCCGAGACGCCCTGTACGCTGGCACACACACTACGAACGCTTATGTGACTCATCCCACACAGGCTGGGCTAAGGTGCGTCAATGTACACTCTCTACCATGGCTGGCGATCTTCGGCATCTCGACGTGTTCGCCTTTGTCTTGCCGAAAAGGGCTTGGCCTTCGAGGGCAAGATCATCGACCTCACGAAGATGGAGCACCATTCCCCGGCCTTCCTGAAGCTCAATCCCAACGGGGTAATCCCGTTGCTGATCCTCGAGGACGGTCGCTCGCTCTACGAGAGCGGCACGATCTGTGAATACCTCGACGAGACGCATCCCGATCCGCCGCTGCGGCCGAATAACGCATTCGACCGCGCGGTCATGCGCAACTGGATCCGCCACATCGACGGGCTGATCGGTAACTTGATCGTGTTCAACTGGGCTCATGGCATGGCCCAGATCGCCTCGAAGTGGTCCGACGCAGAGCTGGCCGCGAACCTCGCTCGCGTGCCCAGCAAGGAGCGGCGCGAGGCGTGGCTGCGCACGGCACGTCGGCCCTACACCGAGGAGGAGCGTGGCGAGGCGCGCGACAAGCTCAAAGTCGGACTGCTGGATCGCATGGAAGAGGCGCTCAGCAAGAGCGCGTGGCTCGTCGGCGACCACTATTCGCTGGCAGACATCGCCGCGGTGCCCTTCGTCAAGCGGATCGACGAGGAGATTGCGCCCGACGAGATGACCGCGGCACGTCATCCACGAGTTGCGGTATGGTGGAGCGCGATCCAGGCACGGCCCGCCTTCGCGGCGGCGAAGATCGGGCCGTTCACCGCCGGCAACTGACGCCAATTCGGCGTCAGGCTCAGGGTACTTCGGCGCGCAGGCGCGACAGCACTTCCAGCGTCGGCTCGGGCTTGGGCAGGCTGCGCGCCTGGGTGTAGCGCTGCAGGGCGGCCTGGGTCTGCGGGCCGACGATGCCGTCCACCGGACCGGCGGCGAAACCGGCAGCGCCGAGCTTGCCTTGCATCTCCTTGATCTCTTCCCTCGTGAGCGGCGCCGTACTCGATTGAGGAGGCGCAGGCGGTGGCGGCGCCACCGGCTCAGGCTGGGGCGGAGGCGTTGCCTTCACGTCCACGACGTCCTGGCGCACGGCGGCGGGGCCGGCTGCTTCGACGGCGGCACGCGCCTCGGCCTTGGCCTCGATCGCATGGCTTGCCGGCGGCGCAGGGGCTGACGGTTCCATGAACAGGAACCAGAAGGCGAGATAACCGGCTATGGCAATGGGCGCGATCAGAAGGGCCCGCCTCAGATCCCGCATCGGCAGGAGCGCCCGTCGCAGCGGCGACGGATAGGCTTCGCCTTCGGACAGATCGATCGGGGGCAACGGCGGGTCGGCCTGCAGCCGCTTGGTGC
This sequence comes from Reyranella sp., assembly GCA_016780605.1. Lineage (GTDB taxonomy): Bacteria > Pseudomonadota > Alphaproteobacteria > Reyranellales > Reyranellaceae > Reyranella. Next base: position 6,466 of record JADHLS010000076.1, on the reverse strand, counting down.
GTTCCTGAAACAGCCGTGCTGCGGCTTCGGCAAATTCGTTCGGCCGATCGGCTGCTGCCGCAGCGTGCGGAGACGACGGCCGGCGCGGCGGCAATGAATGGGGCGGCATTCCGACCTACCGGGAGAATGGTACGTGTCAGGCTCCCTGTGTAACGCCTTCGCCGACAAGCTCCTGTGACTAGGCTGCGACCAGGGAACCTGCCGGCGAGAGGCGAAGAAAATCGGTCAAGGTTTGGTCATCTCCCGCGCAACGTCCTGCTTTCAGAGGGTGTTGACTGAGGAAACTCCATGGAGGTGCAGATGAGACCTTCCCTCCTCGTGGCCGTGCTCGCCACGCTGCCGTTGACGCTCTGTGTGCCCGTCCTGCACGCGCAAGGACCGGCGCGAGTCATCGACGCCTCGAAGATGCCGGAGTCGGGACCGGCGGTGGTGGGCGGCACCGGCGCCACGACCGGCCCCAACTCCAAGAACCAGGCGGTGATGCCGATGCCCGGCGTGCAGCAGGACGAGCAGCTGAGCGAGTTGCCGCGTGATGCCGTCCCGACGCCGCCCGACGTCCGTCCCCTCCCGGGGCCCCCGCGGCCGCGACGCTGAGGCGGAGCAGGCAACGACCCAACCGGCGACCCGTTAGCCCGGTATCGGACATTCATAGGGAGTGACCACATGTTGAAACACATCCTACTCGCTAGCGCCTTGACCTGCGGCGCCACTGTCGTCTATGCGCAGCAGCAGGCGACCAGCCCGCCGCCCGCGACGTCGACGGCGACGACCACGATGGCTCCGGCCGACGCTCGCAAGCTGATCGGTCGCAACATCAAGAACGCGCAGAACGAGACGATCGGTGAGATCAAGTCGATCTATATCGGCAAGGACGGCAAGGTCGACAGCGTGATGGTGAGCGTCGGCGGCTTCCTCGGCGTCGGCAACCGTGAGGTCCGCATCGCCTGGTCCGATCTCAAGATCTCGGATAACGGCGAGAAGGTCATGGTCAACATGACCAAGGACGAGCTGAAGGCGAAGCCGGAGTACAAGTACGGCAACGAATCCTACCGAGGCCAGGTCTTCACCGACACCGGGCCGTGGACGGCGCGGCCGAGCGACACCGCCCGGGCGGGCGACCGCATGGCTGATTCGACGAAGCCGGGGGACCGCACCAGCAGGCCCGCGGACCAGGCATCGACCACCTCGACCGGCGACTTCAACGCCTCCGGTGACATGTCGGCCAACGCCATCGTCGGCGCCACCGTGCGCAACGAGAATCACGAGTCCGTCGGCAAGGTGGTGGACCTCTATGTCGACAACAGCGGCGCCATCAAGACTGCCGTGGTCTCGGTCGGCGGCTTCCTGGGCGTCGGTTCCAAGGACGTCGCGGTGAAGTGGAACGAGCTCAAGTTCTCGCGCGACGGCAAGTCCCTGGTGATCACCACCAACTGGACCAAGGACTCGCTGAAGGCGATGCCGGACTACAAGTACGAACGGCGCCAACCGGCGTCGCAGTCCGGCGGCTGAGCCTTCAAGATCGACCTATGAAAGGGGAAGGCGGGCCTGATGCCCGCCTTCTTCCTTGTCAGCTGACGATGAACGGCTTGGCCTTGCTGTCGTAGTCGCCGTAGCCCAGCGTGGCGCGCAGTTCCGGCGGCGGCAGCGCGGACTTCGCCTCCGACTCGCCGGCCTTGAGCGCAGCCAGGCCGGCTTTCATGCCGGCGGCCGCAGGAGACAGCAGGCCGGTCGGGAAGGTGCCGATCTTGAATCCCAGTCTCTCCGCTTCCTTCTGCGAGGGCGTGGCGCGCGGCGCCCCGGGCGACAGCACGACGAACGACGGGCGCCCCTTGGCGGCGGCGATGGCGCGGGCGATCTCGTCATTGTCGGCGGGCGAATCCAGGAACAGGATGTCGGCGCCCTCCTCGACATACATCTCGATGCGTGCCACCGCCTCGTCGATGCCCTGGGTCGGCCGGCAATCGGTGCGGGCGAGCACAAGGATGCCGGAGTCCTTCGCCGCTTCGACGGCGGCGCGGATCTTCATGCGCGCCTCGGCCCGCGGCAGGCAGGGCTTGCCGGCGGCCGTGAGCGCGCGCGGCGTGATCTTGTCCTCGATCAGGATGGCGGCGGCGCCGGCGCGGCCGTAGGCGCTGACCGTGCGCTGCACGTTCATGGCGTTGCCATAGCCGTGGTCGCCGTCGGCCAGGATCAGCAGCTCGGGAGCCGCGCCGTGCACCATCTGAAAGGAGTCGAACATCTCGCCGAAGGAGAGCAGGTCGAGGTCGGGCCCGCCGAGCCGGCTCGCCGCAACGCAGGAGCCCGAGAGGAAGGCGGTCTTGAACCCTGCCGCGGCCGTCAGCTTTGCCGATAACCCATCGTAGACGGCCGGCATGACGATCAGGCCGGGCTCGGCGAGCACGGCGCGCAGGCGTTGCGGCGCGGTAAGTTTCGCGGTCATGACATCTCCCTCGAAAAAGACGGCGGACGATATCACCGCCATGCCGCTTGCAGCATCTGCGAAGAGAATTGTCCTGGTGGCAACGCATCGCGAGGCGGATTAGGCTCGGGGCCGACCCTGCGTTTGAAGGGAGATCATGCGCAGCTCAGCCCGGCTCCTTTTCTGCGCGATTGCGCTCGCGTGCGCCAGCGCGTGCGTTCCTGCGTCCGCGCCCGACACGGCGCATCATCCTGTGTCGTTGACGGGTCCCTACAGCGATCTGCCGGCGGCGCCGCCGGGCACGACGATCGAGGCCGGTGCGAAAGTGACGCTCGACGCGCGCCAGCAGGAGGCCGTCGTGGCCGGGGTCACCAAGTGGATGAAGGATCCCGGGTCAGTTCAGTTCGGCCGAATGGCCGGCGCCCGCAACGGCACCGGCCTGATCACCGTGTGCGGCGAGGTGAGAGGCCGCAACGGCACCGGCGCCTGGGTCGGCATGGAACCCTATGTCGGCGTGCTGATGGGCACCCGCGCCAATCTCGAGTTCGTGGTCGTCGGGATCGCCAGCACCGAGCGCGAGCGCGCCGAGGTGAGCTCGCTCTGTCGCGACACCGGCGCGTCGCTCCCAGGCTAGATCGGGGGCTAGATGTTCAAGCGATTGAAGACGAATCGCGGCAGGTTGCGCACGATGAGCATGATCAGCGCCCAACGGGGAGGCGCGTAGAACATCGGCCGACCGGCGTCGATGCCTCGCACGGAGATCCGGGCGACTTCCTCGACGGAGGCGAGCTTGACGCCACGTGCCTTGTAGGAAGCAGCCATGGGCGTGTCGGTCGGGCCGGGCTTGATCAGCACGACCCGCACGCCGCTGCTTGCAAGACGATGCTCCAGGCCCTCGGCATAGCGCTCGACGAAGCCCTTGCAGGCGCCGTAACTGTAGTTGGCCTTGCGGCCGCGATCGCCCGCGACCGAGCCGATGAGGGCGAGTGTGCCGCGCCCCGCCTGCGCGAGATGGTGGGCGAAGGCTTCGGCGAACAGCGCCGGCGAGACGGCGTTGATCTCGATGGTGTCGCGGCAGAGCCCGAGGTCGGCCTGCACACGCGTCTGTTCGGGCAGCATGCCGTGGGCGATCAGCACGATGTCGATCGGCTTCAGCGCCGCCTCGGCGGCGAGACGGCCGATGGCGGCGGCGTCGAGGAAGTCGAGGGTCACGACCTCGACCGTCGAGGCCGGACTGCGCACGCGCAGGTCCTCGGCGATGCGTCCAGCCTTGGCGCCGTCGCGCGCCACCAGCAGCAAGTCACAGGCTTCGCGCTGCACCCAGAGCCGGCAGCACTGCTCGGCAATGCCGGAGGTGGCGCCGATGACGACGATTCTCATGCGGGCCTCACTAGCTTCCCATCAGGCGGCGCGACATGGCCGAGCTGATGCCTGGATCGCGGTACTTGATGAATTCGCCGAGCCGCGGATAGGTCGCCTCGAACAAAGCGCGCGGCATGCGGGCATCCTTGGCGGGATAGAGCCGGCCGCCAGCCTGCGCCACGATGGCGTCGAGCCGCTCGAACAGGGCCTCGAGGCCTGGGTGATTGTGGAAGTCGAGCGCGAGCGTGACGCCCGGCATGGGGAAGCTCAGCAGGCCCTGCGGCGAGCGCTCGCCGAACGTCTTCAGCACTGCCAGCACCGAGCCTTCGCCCGATCGTGCGATCGCCGTCAGCATCTCGCGGACCGCCGCGGGTCCGGACTCGCGCGGCACGACGCATTGATACTGGTAGAAGCCCTTCGGCCCGTACATGCGGTTCCAGTCGGCGATGGCATCGAGCGGAAACAGGAACGGCACGTAGTGCTCGACGCGGCGGCCGAGCTGGCGCTGGTTCAGCATCCAGTAGAGGCGATTGAGCGGCTTGAGCGTCAGGCGGTTCACCAGCGACAGCGGCGGCACCAGCGGCATGGCAAGCTCGCGGCCCCGCCACGTCCGCTGCTGATCGGCGGCCGGCCGCGCCCGCAGGAACAGGCCGCGCACGGCCTCGCCCCACGTGCAGTCGATCCAGGAGACGGCATGCTCCCAGGCGGGATGCGATTCGTCGGACAGCTGGAAGAACGCGTCGAGGCCCGAGTAGGCGATGGTCTCGGTGTCGAGCCAGGGGCCCGGCACGCGCCGCAGCTGCAGTTCGGCCTCGACGATCACGCCGGTGAGGCCAAGCCCGCCCACGGTGGCGGCGAACCAGTCCGGCCGCTCACCAGGACCGCTCGCGATCTGCTCGCCGTCCGTCCGCTGCAGCGTGAACGACACAACGTGATCGCCGAAGGTGCCGGTCTCATGGTGGTTCTTGCCGTGCACGTCGTTGGCGATGGCGCCGCCCACCGTCACAAAGCGCGTCCCCGGCAGCACCGGCAGGCCCCAGCCGCGCGGCAGGAAGACGTCCTGGATCTCGCGCAGCGTGGCGCCGGCCTCGCAGCGCAGGCGGCCGCTCGCTTCGTCGAAGGCGATGAAGCGGTCGAGGCCCGCGGTGCGCCACAGCGTGCCTTCCGGGTTTAGGCAGGCGTCGCCGTAGGAACGGCCCATCCCGTAAGCGATGCCGGGTCGCCTCTTCGCCAGTTCGGCAGCGATCCGGCTGCGGTCGCTGAGCTCGACCACGTCGTGCGGCAAGGCTGACAGGCGGCCCCAGGACGACACCGGCCTCATGACGCGGCGACCCGGAACACGAAGCGCTTGTCGAGGTGGTACTTGGCCCAGTAGCCGAGAACGAGCCCGATCAGGCCGCCGAGATAGCGCAGGCTCTTGTCCTGGAAGGCCTGATAGAAGCCGAACTCGAAGCCCCAAAACACCAGGGTCGTGACCACGCCCATGCCGGTGTAGAGGATGAAGGTCTGCAGGTCGTGGAGGGCGTCGTCGGCCTTGAAGCGGAAGATGTAGATCTTGTCGAGGACGTATTTCAGGACCAGCCCAACCGCCGTGCCGACCAGCACCGAGATCTCGATATGCCACAGGCCGGTCCAGACGCGGACGCTGAGCGCCTGCGCCCCGAGATTGGCCGCGGTCGCGATCAGGGCGATGATTGCATAGACGATCGCAAGCCGCATCGATCGAGCTTTTCCCCACTCCTGCTTGCCAGTATAAGCACTGCGGGGGAATGATCGCGCCAACAAAACCGCTGCCGATGATCGAGCTGCTGCGGCTGATGCGGCCGCGCCAGTGGATAAAGAACACGTTCGTGCTCGCGCCGCTGGTGTTCGCGCGCGTCTTCACCAATCCCGGCCTGGTGGCCGATGCCTTCATCGCCTTCGGGCTGTTCTGCATCGCCTCCTCGGCCACCTACATCCTGAACGACATCAACGACGTCGAGCGCGATCAAACCCATCCGACCAAGCGGTATTCGCGGCCGCTGGCGGCCGGCACCGTGTCGATCCCGACCGCGGTCGCCCTGCTCGCCGGCTGCTACGTCGTGCTGGTCGCCGGCTGGTTCTGGTCGGCCGACACGATGATGGCGATCTTCGCCTACCTGGCGCTGAACGTCGCCTATACCTACTGGCTGAAGCACCAGCCGGTGCTCGACCTCTTCTCCATCGCCGTCGGCTTCGTGCTCAGGGTCTATGCCGGCTCGCTGGCACTCGGCGTGCCGCTGTCGAGCTGGATGGCCATCACCACCCTCTGTCTTGCCCTTTATCTCGCCTCCATCAAGCGCCGTCAGGAGCTCGGCACCCACGGTGCCGATGCCCGCGAGGTGCTCGGCATGTACTCCAAGAGGCTGATCGACCGCTACGCCGAGATGTCGGCGACGGGCGCGCTGATCTTCTACAGCCTGTTCGTGATCTCATCGAACCCGAAGCTGGTCGCCACCATCCCGCTGGTGATCTTCGGCTTCTATCGCTACTGGTACGTCGTCGAGCATCAGGAGGGCGGCGAATCGCCGACCGACGCCGTCCTGTCCGACCGGCCGCTGGCGCTCGCCATCATCATCTGGATCGGCATCTGCGTGGTCGCCCTCTTGCCGTCATAGCCGGCCGTCATAAGAGTCGCTTCCGCCCCCGAACCCGCCCTATGATGCG
>JADHLS010000075.1 GCA_016780605.1 Reyranella sp. | reverse complement strand
CGCGACCAGGCGCATCTCGAGGAGATCGCAGGGCGTCTGGCGCCTCGACCGGTCGCCGGCGCCGCTGCAGTCAACCTGCGCGACGGCAGCGAGGGCGTGGTGCTGTTCCCGCCGGCCGCGCCGGAGGGCCCGGTGGTGGCGCTGCGGCGCGGTTCCCCCGGCGAGGCGACGTTCGAGCGGCTGATCTCGGCCGGCCGGCTCGACCGGCGGATGGCTGATCTGCTGCGCATCGCGGTGCGCAGCCGGCTCAATGTCGGGATCGTGGGGCCGGCGCGCTCCGGCAAGAGCGCGCTGCTGGCCGCGATTGCCCGGGACATGGGCGACGCGCGACTGGTGACCTTGGCGCCGCACCGGATGTTCTCCTGGCCCGCATCGGCCAAAGTGGAGCTGGTGACGTCGCCGCAGACGCCCCTCGCGGCCGTGCTGCCGGCGGCGGCGCAGTTGCGCGCAGATCTGATGATTGCCGATGCGCTCAGCGCGGAGGATGCGCCCGCCCTCAGCGACCTGTTGGCGCGAGGCGTGCGCGGGATCGTGGCGGCAGGCGAGGCGCGGGCCATGACGCGCCTCGCCCGCGACAAGGTCGACCTCGTGGTTCGCCTGGGACCCGCGGGCGACGGGTTGTTCGTCGTCGCCTCGATGGAGGACGGGACGGGCGCCGAGCTCTTCGCCCATCGCGAGCGCGGCACCTTCCATCGGCGAGGCGCCTTGGCGTCGTTCGCCGGCGCCGTGCAGAAGGCAGGATATGGCGAGGCGCTGGCGAGCGTGCTCGGCTGATCATGCAGTGCGACCGGCCGCCACATACCGGCTGGGGCTGAAAACCCGTTACGTCACAGGCCCATATCTGGTACTAACCGCTTTGAAATGCGGGGGATTTTGCGGGTCGGAACCCTCCTGAGAGAGTGGCCTGCTGAAGGGACGATTGCATGAGCGGCAAGCGCGTTTTGGGCATCCTTGGAGCACTGGCGATGGCGGTGCTTGGCTTCGCGGGCAATGCCCTTGCGCAGCCGGTGGTTGGCGTGCCGCACGACTGGCAGACGAATTTCCCGCCGGCCTTCACGCCGGTGATGGAGCGGGTCGAATCGCTGAACAACCTGCTGCTGGTCATCATCTCGCTGATCTGCCTGTTCGTGCTGGTCCTGCTGGTCTATGCGGTGTGGCGCTTCCATGCTTCGCGCAACTCGGCCGCCACGACGACCACGCACAACACCTTCCTCGAGATTGCCTGGACGGTGGTGCCCATCCTGATCCTGGTGATCATCGCCATCCCGTCGTTCCGGCTGCTCTACTACAGCGACAAGGCCGTCGATCCCGCCTTCACCGTCAAGGTGACCGGCAACCAGTGGTACTGGACCTACAACTATCCCGACCTGGGGGACTTCACGGTCGAAAGCCGCATCCTGCCCGAGGCCGACCGCCTCAAGCAGAAGCCGCAGATGCCGCGCCTGCTCGCGGTCGACGAGGAGATGGTGGTCCCGGTGGGCACCACGGTCCGCGTCATCGGCACGGCGGTCGGCAACTCGATGCACGGCTGGACCGTTCCCGGCTTCGGTATCAAGAAGACGGTGATCCCCGGCCGACTGAACGAAGGTTGGATCAACGTCGCCAAGGAAGGCTACTACTTCGGCCAGTGCTCGCAGATCTGCGGCGACAATCACAGCTACATGCCGATCGCGGTGCGGGTCGTTTCCAAGGCCGAGTTCGACAAATGGGTGGACCAGAAGAAGAAGGCGGCGGGCCTCGCCCCCGCGACCGACTTCGCTTCGGCCACCCCGCCCGTCAACCGCTAAGCGCACCGGCGCAGGAGAATTAAAATGGCCGCGTACGGCGCCACCCACGACGACCATCACGCCCACGACGATCATCACACGCCGACGGGCATCAAGCGTTGGCTGTTCAGCACCAACCACAAGGACATCGGCACGATGTACCTGGTGTTCGCGATCTTCGCGGCGCTGATCGGCGCCACCTTCTCGGTGGTGATGCGGCTCGAGCTGCTGCAGCCGGGCGTGCAGTACTTCAACGGCGCCGACGGCACGCCCAACGGCCATCTATGGAACACCGTGGTGACGGCGCACGGCCTGATCATGGTGTTCTTCGTCGTCATGCCGGCGCTGATCGGCGGGTTCGGCAACTGGTTCGTGCCGCTGATGATCGGCGCGCCCGACATGGCCTTCCCGCGCATGAACAACATCAGCTTCTGGCTGCTGCCGCCGGCCTTCATCCTGCTGCTGCTGTCGGCGATCGTCGGCGGCGGCGTCGGCACCGGCTGGACGATCTACGTGCCGCTGTCGTCGAGCCAGGGCGCGGGCATGGATCTCGCGATCTTCTCGCTGCACATCGCCGGTGCCTCGTCGATCCTGGGCGCCATCAACTTCATCACCACGATCTTCAACATGCGCGCGCCGGGCATGACCCTGCACCGCATGCCGCTGTTCGCCTGGTCGATCCTGGTGACGGCCTTCCTGCTGCTGCTGGCGCTGCCGGTGCTGGCCGGCGCCATCACCATGCTGCTGACCGACCGCAACTTCGGGACCTCGTTCTTCAAGCCCGAGGGCGGCGGCGATCCGACCCTGTTCCTGCACCTCTTCTGGTTCTTCGGCCATCCCGAGGTGTACATCATGATCCTGCCGGCCTTCGGCATCGTCAGCCACATCATCTCGACCTTCTCCAAGAAGCCGATCTTCGGCTACCTGGGCATGGCCTACGCGATGGTGGCGATCGGCGTCGTCGGCTTCGTCGTGTGGGCGCATCACATGTACACCGTCGGCATGGACGTCGACACGCGCGCCTACTTCGTCGCCGCGACGATGGTGATCGCGGTGCCGACGGGCGTGAAGATCTTCTCGTGGATCGCCACCATGTGGGGCGGCTCGATCCGCCTCGAGGTGCCGATGCTGTGGGCGATCGGCTTCATCTTCCTGTTCACGGTGGGCGGGGTGACCGGCGTCGTGCTGGCCAATGCCGGCGTCGACTACTCGCTGCACAACTCCTACTACGTGATCGCGCACTTCCATTACGTTCTGTCGCTCGGCGCGGTGTTCGGCATGTTCGCCGGCTTCTACTACTGGTTCGGCAAGATGACCGGCCGGCAGTATCCGGAGTGGGCGGCCCAGATCCACTTCTGGACGACCTTCATCGGCGTCAACCTGACCTTCTTCCCGATGCATTTCAGCGGCCTCGCCGGCATGCCGCGCCACTACGTCGACTATCCCGACGCGATGGCGCACTGGAACTACATCTCCTCGATCGGCGCCTTCATCTCGTTCGGCTCGACCATCTTCTGGCTGATCTTCGTCGTGTTCGGCGGAATGCTGGCCGGCAAGCGGGTCGGCGCCAACTACTGGGGCGACGGCGCCACGACGCTGGAATGGACGGTGGCCTCGCCGCCGCCGTTCCACACCTTCGAGGAACTGCCGCACATCTCCCCGACGGCACATCACTAGGATTGGAGCGAAGGCGCCACTCGGCGCCTTCACCTTGATTGAGCAATGAGCGACACGGCAAACACACTGAGGGCATTCGACGAGTCGGCGCGGGCAAGCGTGCGCGACTACGTCGACCTGCTGAAGCCCCGGGTGATGTCGCTGGTCGTGTTCACCGGCTTCGTCGGCGTCGTGATTGCGCCGGGCCATCTGCATCCGTTCATGGCGACGCTCGCCGTGCTGGCGATCGCGCTGGGTTCGGGCGCCGCCGGCTGCATCAACATGTGGTACGAGCGCGACCTCGATGCGTTGATGGCGCGCACCGCCAACCGGCCATTGCCGGCCGGCCGTGTCGTGCCGGACGACGCGCTGGCGCTCGGCGTCCTGCTGTCGATCTTCTCGGTGCTGCTGATGGCGGTGTCGACGAACTTCGCCGCCGCCGCGCTGCTCGCCGCCGCGATCCTGTTCTACGTCTTCATCTACACGATCTGGCTGAAGCGGCGCACGCCGCAGAACATCGTGATCGGCGGCGCCGCCGGCGCCTTCCCGCCGATGATCGGATGGGCTGCCGTCACTGGCGACCTCTCGGCGATCAGCATCGCCCTGTTCGGCCTGATCTTCCTGTGGACGCCGCCGCACTTCTGGGCGCTGGCGCTCTATCGCAGAGAGGATTACCGGCGCGCCGGCGTGCCCATGCTGCCGGTGGTGGCGGGCGCGCGCGAGACCAAGCGCCAGATGCTGGTCTACACGCTGATCCTGCTGCCGGTGGCGCTGGTGCCGACCTTGATGGGCGCGGTCGGCTGGCTCTACGGCGCGGTGGCTCTGTTTCTGGGCCTCGCCTTTGTCGGCCATGCGGTGACGGTGTGGCGCGCGGCCGACGACGAGACCGGGCATGGCCCGGCGCGGCGCATGTTCCGCTTCTCGCTGATCTATCTCGCCGCACTGTTCGCCACGCTTCCCATCGACCAGATGCTGGTCGGATGAGCGACATCATGGCCGACAACCGCCCCGGCGACTCCGACATGCACCGCCGCCAGCGCGGCAAGAACCTGGTCGTGGCCGGCTTCCTGCTGGTGCTGGTCGTGGTCTTCTTCGTGCTCACCATCGTGCGCATGGGGCCGCAGCAATGAGCGGGACCAAGAACGCCCGCACCGCCTGGACCCTGGTCGCCGTCGTCGGCGGCATGCTGGCGCTCGCCTATGCCGCGTCGCCGCTCTACGACATGTTCTGCCGCGCCACCGGTTTTGGCGGCACGCCGCAGATTGCGCAGGAAGGGGAGCGCCCGGTCCTGTCGCGCACCGTCAACGTGCGCTTCGATTCCAACACCGATGCCAATCTGCCGTGGCGTTTCACGCCGCTTCAACGCGAGGTCAAGGTGAAGCTGGGCGAGGAGAAGCTCGTCCACTACCGCGTCACCAACCTCTCGCAGCGGCCGATCGTCGGCACCTCGACCTACAACGTCACGCCCGAGCATGCCGGGGCGTGGTTCAACAAGCTGCAATGCTTCTGCTTCACCGAGCAGTTGCTGATGCCGGGGCAGTCGGCCGACTTGCCCGTGGTGTTCTTCGTCGATCCCGAGATGGACAAGGATCGGCGCTACGACAACGTCCGCACCATCACGCTCTCGTACACTTTCTTCGAGGCCAAGACGGAGCGGGCGAAGACCTTGCTCGGCAGCGTTCCTGCCGTGGCGACCGGAAAGGGTGGATGAACATGGCCGACGGCACTCCCAAGCATCCCTATCACCTGGTCGATCCCAGCCCGTGGCCGGCGCTGGGCGCGGTCGGCGCCTTCCTGCTGGCAATGGGTGCGGCGCTGGGCATGCATCCCGACATGCTCGGCACCGGCGTGCAGGGCATCGTCAAGAAGGTCGAGTGGTGGGTGATCGCCCCCGGCCTGCTGCTGATCCTGGCGGTGATGTTCTGGTGGTGGAGCGACGTCATCGTCGAATCGCGCAAGTACCACACCGCCGTCGTCCAGCTCGGCCTGCGCTACGGCATGATCCTGTTCATCGCCTCGGAAGTGCTGTTCTTCGCCGCCTTCTTCTGGGCCTTCTTCGACTCCGCGCTGTTCCCCGGCTCGCCGGAGATGCCTGTCCGTGCCGAGGCGACCGGCGGGATCTGGCCGCCCAAGGGCGTCAGCGTCATCGCCCCGTTCGACCTGCCGTTCATGAACACGCTGATCCTGCTGCTCTCGGGCACCACGGTGACCTGGGCGCATCACGCGATCCTCGAGGGCAACAAGCGCGACGCGGTGCGCGGGCTTACGCTGACGGTGATCCTCGGCATCTGCTTCACCAGCATCCAGGCCTACGAGTACATCAACGCCCCGTTCAGCTTCCGCGAGAACATCTACTCGTCGACCTTCTTCATGGCGACCGGCTTCCACGGCTTCCACGTGCTGGTCGGCACGACCTTCCTGCTGGTCTGCCTGTTCCGCGCCATGGCCGGCCAGTTCAAGCCGAACCAGCACTTCGGCTTCGAGGCGGCCGCCTGGTACTGGCACTTCGTCGACGTGGTGTGGCTGTTCCTGTTCTTCTGCATCTACTGGTGGGGCTCGGGCAAGGCGCCGATCGCCCTCCACTGAGCCGAGCTTTCCTCCCCAACGAAGTTGGGGAGGTGCCCCGAAGGGGCGGAGGGGTCATGAGCACCCACGATGATGCCCATGACCCCTCCGTCACCGTATGACGGTGACACCTGCCCAGCTGCGCTGGGGAGGATATAAACAAACCGCCGGGCGCTCCCCGGCGGTTCTCCTTTTGGGAGCACGTGATGTCCGACTGGCCGCGCCAATCGCCCCTCGACGTCGCCCTGCGCGGCGCCTGCCCGCGCTGCGGACGCGGCAGGCTGTTCGGCGGGGTGCTCAATGTCGTCGAGCGCTGCTCGGAATGCGGCCTCGACCTGCGCGGCAACGACGCTGGCGACGGGCCGGCCGTGCTCGTCATTCTGGGCCTGGGCGCCATCGTCATGATCCTGGTTTTCTGGGTCGAGTTCCGGTTCGAGCCGCCGTGGTGGCTGCATGTCCTGATCTGGGGGCCGCTCACCGTCGGCCTCGCCGTCTGGATGCTGCGCGTGCTGAAGGCGTGGCTTATCGTGCAGCAATACACTCACCGCTCGACCGAGCTCGGCGAGTAGGGCAGCCATCATGATCCGCCTGCGCCCTGCGCTCTGGCCCACGCTCATTTCGCTGCCGATTTTCATCGTCTCGCTGGGGCTCGCCGTGTGGCAGATGGAGCGCCGCGAGTGGAAGCGCGACATCCTGAATCGCATCGAGGTCAACCAGGCCGCCGCGCCGATCACCCTCGACGAGCTGCTGCGCGGCGATCCGCTGCGCCAGGAGTACGGCCGCGTGACTCTCGCCGGCAGGTTCCTGAACGACAAGGAGTTCTACCTCGCTGCGCGCAGCCTCAAGAACACGGTCGGCCTGCAGGTCGTGACGCCACTGCGCACCGACGATGGCCGCATCGTGCTGTTCGACCGCGGCTGGGTCCCGCAGGAGAAGAAGGACCCGGCGAAGCGCGCCGAGGGCCAACTCAGCAGTCGCGTCGAGCTGACCGGCATCGTGCGACGCAACCAGGAACGCCGCCAATTTGCGCCCGAAAACGTGCCGGACAAGAACGTGTGGTTCCATGTCGACGTGCCGCTGATGCGCAGCATGGCGGGCGGCAAGCCCGATCCCAAGCTCGACGCCTTCTTCCTCGAGGCCGACGCGGCGCGCAATCCCGGCGGCGTGCCGATCGGCGGCCAGACCCGACTCGACATCCCCAACGACCATCTGCAGTACGCCATCACCTGGTTCCTGCTCGCGCTGGCGCTGGCCGGCGTCTATCTCGCCTATCACTGGGAAAACGGCCGGCTCACCATCGCCGGCCACACCAAGGTCAAGACATGATCGCCAACGATCCCTATGCCGAGCTCGAGCGCCGGTTCGCGCGGCTGAGCGCCGTCAACCGTGCCAGCTCGATCCTGAACTGGGACCGCTCGGCGATGATGCCGTCGGGCGCCAGCGACGATCGCGCCGACCAGCTGGCGACGCTGGGCGTGATCGCCCACGGCATGATCTCGGCGCCGGACATGCCCGAGCTGCTGTCACGGGCGGAGGAGGGGGCCAAGGCGCTCGACCGCTGGCGCGCCGCCAACCTGCGCGAGATGCGGCGCCTGTGGGTGCACGAGAGCGCGCTGCCGGCCGACCTGGTCGAGGCGCGCACCAGAGCGACGTCGGCCTGCGAGATGGTCTGGCGCGAGGCCAGGAAGAAGGCCGACTTCAAGGCGCTGCTGCCGACGCTCGGCGAGGTGCTGACCATCATGCGCCGTGTCGCCGAAGCCAAGGCGGCGGCGCTGGGGACCTCTCTCTACGACGCCCTGCTCGACGAGTTCGAGCCGGGCGGCCGCTCGGCGCGCATCGACCAGCTGTTCGGCGAATTGCGCGCTTTCCTGCCGGAACTTCTAGGCCGCGTCATGGAGCGCCAGGCGCGTGCCGGCAAGCCACTGGAGCTCGACGGGCCGTTCCCGGTTGAGCAGCAGCGCAAGCTCGGCGAGGAGATGTGCCGCCGCATCGGCTTCGATTTCACCCACGGTCGGCTCGACGTGTCCGCCCATCCCTTCACCGGCGGCACGGCCGACGATGTTCGCATCACCACGCGCTACGACGAAGCCGACTTCGCGCGCGCCCTGATGGGCGTGCTGCACGAGACCGGCCACGGACTCTACGAGCTCGGCCTGCCGCGCGACTGGCGGCGCCAGCCGGTCGGCAGTGCGCGCGGCATGGCGCTGCACGAAAGCCAGTCGCTGCTGATGGAGATGCAGGCCTGCCGCAGCGACGCCTTCATCGAGTTCGCCGCCCCGCGCATGCGCGAGGCCTTCGGCAGGAGCGGACCGGCCTGGACCGCCGACAACATCCACCGGATCTATACGCGCGTTGCGCCCGGTTACATCCGCGTCGATGCCGACGAGGTGACGTATCCGCTTCACATCATGCTGCGCTATCGCCTGGAGAAGGCGATGCTGGCGGGCGACCTCGCGCTCGCCGATCTGCCGGGCGCCTGGAACGACGGCATGCGCGAGCTTTTGAGCGTCGTCCCGCCCGACGATGCGCTGGGCTGCCTGCAGGACATCCATTGGCCCGATGGCGGCTGGGGCTATTTCCCGACCTATACGTTGGGGGCGCTGGCCGCGGCCCAGCTCTTCGCCGCCGCCCGGCGGGCCGAACCCGGACTGATGGCGGCCATCGGCAAGGGCGATTTTGCGCCCTTGCTCAACTGGTTGCGGGCCAACGTGCACGGCAAAGGCTCGCTCGAAAGCACCGACGAGCTTCTGACTGAGGCCACTGGCGACCGGCTGGGCACGGCCGCCTTCAAGGCGCATCTGGAAACCCGCTACCTGTCGGCGTAAGAGGAAGCCATGCTCGATCTCCGCCCCAACTGTGAATGCTGCGACAAGGACCTGCCCAACGGCGCGCCCGACGCGTTGATCTGCACCTACGAGTGCACGTTCTGCGCCGACTGCGCCCGAACTCGGCTGGGCGGTCTCTGCCCCAATTGCGGTGGTGATCTCGTGAAGCGTCCGACGCGCCCGGCGCGGATGCTGGAGAAACATCCCGCTTCGACCAAGAGGGTCCGCAAGGATCATGCAGCCTGTAGGCAGGTTGCCTAGTCGGAGTTCTTCGTTGCGCTACATCAGCACGCGCCACGGCTCGCAGGGAAATCCCGAGCCGCTTGGCTTCGAGGACGTCATGCTGGCGGGCTTGGCCCGCGACGGCGGCCTCTACCTGCCGGCCGACTGGCCGCACTTCGCCAAGGCCGAGATCGCAGCCCTCAAGGGCCTGCCTTACGTCGAGGTCGCCTATCGCGTGATGCGGCCCTTCGTCGGCGACACCTTCGACGAGGCGACGTTCCGTCGCCTGATCGGCGAGGCCTATGCCTCGTTCGACGCGCCCGACGTGCTGCCGCTGAAGCCGCTGGGGGACACCGGCCTGCACCTGCTCGAGCTGTTCCACGGCCCGACGCTCGCCTTCAAGGACGTGGCATTGCAGCTGCTCGGTCGCATGCTCGACCGCAAGCTGACGGAGCGACACCAGCACGCGACCATCGTCGGCGCGACCTCGGGCGACACCGGCTCGGCCGCCATCGAGGCGGTGCGCGACCGCAAGACCATCGACATCTTCATGCTGTTCCCGCGCGGCCGCGTCAGCGAGGTGCAGCGCCGCCAGATGACGACGGTGCTGGCGCCCAACGTGCAC
Source organism: Reyranella sp. (assembly GCA_016780605.1). Taxonomy (GTDB): domain Bacteria; phylum Pseudomonadota; class Alphaproteobacteria; order Reyranellales; family Reyranellaceae; genus Reyranella. Next base: position 2,097 of record JADHLS010000075.1, on the reverse strand, counting down.
AACGTCGTGGTCGACGGCACCTTCGACGACTGCCAGGACCTCGCCAAGGCCTGCTTCAACGATCTCGCTTTCCGCGACCGCCATGCGCTGACGGCGGTGAACTCGATCAACTTCGCGCGCGTCATGGCGCAGATCGTCTATTACTTCTGGGCCGCGGTCAGGCTCGGCGCGCCCGACCGGCCGGTCGCCTTCACGGTGCCGACGGGCAATTTCGGCAACGTCTATGCCGGCTACGCCGCCCAGCGCATGGGCCTGCCGATCTCGCACTTCGTGGTGGCGACCAACAGCAACGACATCCTGGCGCGTTTTTTCGAGACCGGAGCAATGACGATGGCGGGCGTCGTGCCCACTTATAGTCCCAGCATGGACATCCAGATCTCGAGCAACTTCGAGCGCCTGCTGTTCGATCTCTACGGCCGCGACGGCAGGGCGCTGGCCGAGGCGATGGCGACCTTCCGCAGCACCGGCACGCTCAAGGTCGGCGCCAACGCGCTGGGCGGCGTGCGCGAGCTGTTCGACGCCGGCCGTCTCGACGAGCCTGGCACACTCGCCGCCATCGCCGATTGTCGCAAGCGCTTCGGCGAGACGCTCGATCCGCACACCGCCGTGGGTTACGCGGTGGCGCAACAGCACCGGCGCGACGACAAGGTGCCGATGGTCGTGCTGTCGACGGCGCATCCCGCCAAGTTCCCCGATGCGGTGCAGAAGGCGACAGGCGAGCGGCCGGCGTTGCCCCAGCGGCTGGCCGACCTGATGGATCGCACCGAGCGGGTCGACGGCCTGCGCAACGACATCGCGGCGCTGAAGGACCTGATCGATCAGCGTATGGCGACGGCGGCACCGTCGCGGGCGTTGAGGCGTTAAAGGACTGTCATGAGCAACGTCAAGGTTACGACTCTCTCCAACGGACTGCGCGTCGCCACCGACGCCATGCCCGAGGTCGAATCGGCCACCCTCGGCATCTGGGTCGCCTGCGGCACACGCCACGAAGCGGCCGAGCTCAACGGCATGGCCCACATGCTGGAGCACATGGCCTTCAAGGGCACGCGCACGCGCTCGGCCCGCGCCATCGCCGAGGAGATCGAGAATGTCGGCGGCAGCCTCAACGCCTATACCGGCCGCGAGATCACGGCCTACCACGCCTCCGTCCTGAAGGAGGACGTGGCGCTGGGCGTCGAGATGGTCTCGGACATCCTGCGCAACTCGGTGTTCGACCCCGACGAGCTGCAGCGCGAGCGCGGCGTCATCCTGCAGGAGATCGGCCAGGCGCTCGACACGCCCGACGACGTGATCTTCGACCAGTTCCAGGAGACCGCGTTCCCGGGCCAGCCGCTCGGCCGTCCGGTGCTGGGCACCGCTGCCACGGTCGAGGCGATCGGCCGCGACGATCTCTTCGCCTTCCTGGCGCGCCACTACACTGCCTCGAACATGGTGCTGGCGGCGGCCGGTCGCGTCGAGCACCAGCAGATCCTCGATCTTGCCGACAAGCACTTCGGCTCGGTGCCGCGCACGCCGGCCAACGCAGCCCCGCCGGTGCCGCTTGCCTACGTCGGCGGCGATGGCCGCGAGGCGCGCGTGCTGGAGCAGGCCCACCTGGTGCTGGGCTGTCAGGGCATCGGCTACCGCGATCCCGACTACTTCGCGCTCGCCGTCTATTCGACGCTGTTCGGCGGCGGCATGTCCTCTCGCCTGTTCCAGCGCATCCGCGAGGAGCGCGGCCTGGTCTACGGCATCCATTGCTTCAACACCGCTTTCGCCGATGGCGGCCTGTTCGGCATCTATGCCGGCACCGGCGAGGACGATCTCGCCGAGCTGGTCCCGGCAGTGTGCGAGGAGTTCGCGGGCGTCGACGGTACGCTCACCGAGGCCGAGCTGGTGCGCGCGCGCAACCAGATCAAGGCCGGCACGCTGATGGCGCTGGAATCGAGCGGTTCTCGCGCGGAGCAGGCGGCCCGCCATCTGATCGTGCACGGCCGGCCGATTCCCTACGCCGAGATCGTGGCCCGGATCGAAGCGGTCGATCAGGAGGCCGTGCGCCGTGTTGCCCGCCGGCTGCTGCAGGGCGAGCTGACGCTGGCTGCGCTGGGTCCGATCGAC
>JADHLS010000074.1 GCA_016780605.1 Reyranella sp. | reverse complement strand
AATACGCCGCCTCGGGATGGGCGAAGTAGTAGCCCGACACCGCCGCCGTCGGCAGCATGGCGAAGCTCTCGGTCAGCGTCATGCCGGCGTTCTGACCGGCGTTCAGCAGCCGGAACAGCTCGGGCTTCTGGCTGTGGTCGGGGCAGGCGGGATAGCCCGGCGCCGGGCGGATGCCGCGATACTTCTCGCGGATCAGCTCGTCGTTGGCGAGCGCCTCGTCGGGCGCATAACCCCACAGCGTCTTGCGCACACGCTCGTGCAGGCGCTCGGCGAGGGCCTCGGCCAGGCGATCGGCCAGGGCTTTCAGCAGGATGTCCGAATAGTCGTCGTGGTCGGCCTTGAAGCGCGCCAGGTGCTCCTCGATGCCGTGGCCCGCCGTGACGGCAAAGCCGCCGATCCAATCGGCCTCGGGCGAGATGAAGTCGGCCAGGCACATGTTGGCGCGGCCCGAGCGCTTCTCGACCTGCTGGCGCAGGAAGAAGAGGCGGGAAATCTCCTTGCGGCGCGTCTCGTCCTCGTAGAGCACGACGTCGTCGCCCTCGCGACGACAAGGCCAGAAGCTCACGACGCCTTTGGCCGTCAGCCACTTCTCGCGCACGATGTGCTCCAGCATCTTGCGCGCATCCGTGTAGAGCTTGCGCGCGCTTTCGCCCACCACCTTGTCCTCGAGGATGGCTGGATAGTTGCCGGCCAGCTCCCAGGCGCGGAAGAACGGCGTCCAGTCGATGCGCTCGATCAGCTCGTGCAGCGGATACTCGGCGAAGATGCGCGTGCCCGTCACCGCGGGCTTGGGCGGCGTGTAGGCCGACCAGTCGATGGGATAGGCATTGGCACGCGCCATTTCCAGCGATACGACCTTCTCCTTCTTACCATCGCCGCGCTCGACGCGGATCGCCTCGTACTCGGCCGCCACCTTGGCGGCGAAATCGCGCGCGTGGTTGCCCGATTCCGAGGTCAGCGCCTGGCAGACGCCGACGGCGCGCGAGGCATCGAGCACGTGCACCGTCGTTCCGTCGTAGCGCGGCGCGATGCGCAGCGCGGTGTGGACCTTCGAGGTCGTGGCGCCGCCGATCAGCAGCGGTACCTTGAAGCCCGCTCGCGTCATCTCCTCGGCCACCGTCACCATCTCGTCGAGCGAGGGCGTGATCAGGCCACTGAGCCCGATCATGTCGGCGCGGTTGTCGTTGGCCGACTTCAGGATCTCCTGGAAGGGCACCATGACGCCGAGGTCGATGACCTCGAAGTTGTTGCACTGCAGGACCACGCCCACGATGTTCTTGCCGATGTCGTGGACGTCGCCCTTGACCGTCGCCATGACGATCTTGCCCTTGGGCTTGGAAGTCGCGGTCTTCTCGGCCTCGATGTAGGGCAGCAGGTGGGCCACCGCCTTCTTCATGACTCGCGCGCTCTTCACCACCTGCGGCAGGAACATCTTGCCCGAGCCGAAGAGGTCGCCGACCACGTTCATGCCGGCCATCAGCGGGCCCTCGATCACCTCGATCGGCCTCGCGATCTGCCGGCGCGCCTCCTCGGTGTCCTCGACCACGAACTGATCCATGCCCTTTACCAGGGCGTGCTCCAGCCGCTTCTCGACCGGCCAGCTGCGCCATTCGGCGTCCTGCGTCTCAGCGACTTCGCCGGTGCCCTTGTACTTGGGGGCGAGTTCGAGCAAGCGCTCGGTCGAATCCGGCCGGCGATTCAGGATCACGTCCTCACAGGCGTCGCGCAGCTCTTGCGGAATCTGGTCGTAGACCTCGAGCTGGCCCGCGTTGACGATGCCCATGTCCATGCCGGCCTGGATGGCGTGATACAGGAACACCGAATGCATGGCCTTGCGCACCGGCTCGTTGCCGCGGAACGCAAAGGAGAGGTTCGACACGCCGCCCGAGATCTTGGCGTGCGGGCAGCGCTGCTTGATCTCGCGCGTCGCCTCGATGAAGTCGACGCCATAGTTGTTGTGCTCCTCGATGCCGGTGGCGACGGCGAAGATGTTGGGATCGAAAATGATGTCCTCGGCCGGAAACCCGACCTTGTTCACCAGGATGTCGTAGGCCTTGGCGCAGATCTCGACCTTGCGCTCCTTGGTGTCGGCCTGGCCCTTCTCGTCGAACGCCATGACCACGACGGCGGCGCCGTAGCGGCGCACCTTGCGGGCGTGCTCGATGAAGGGCTCAACGCCTTCCTTCATCGAGATCGAGTTCACGATGGGCTTGCCGGCGACGCACTTCAAGCCGGCCTCGATGACGCTCCACTTGGAGCTGTCGATCATGATCGGCACGCGGGCGATGTCTGGTTCCGCGGCGATCAGCTTCAGGAACGTGTCCATCGCCTTCTCGGCGTCCAGAAGGCCTTCGTCCATGTTGACGTCGATGATCTGCGCGCCGCTCTCGACCTGCTGGCGCGCGACCTCGATCGCGGAGGTGTAATCGCCTTCCAGGATCAGCTTCTTAAAGCGGGCCGATCCGGTGACGTTGGTGCGCTCACCGATATTGATGAAGGTGGCGCGCGGTACGCTGTTGTTGGACTCGTCAGACATCAGAAGAAACTCGCCGCCTCCATGCCACTGAGACGCAGCGCCGGGGGCAGGGCATGCCACTGCCGCGGCTTCACGTCCTTGACCGCCTCGGCGATCGCCTTGATATGCGCCGGCGTCGTGCCGCAGCAGCCGCCGACGACGTTCAGCCAGCCATTCTCGGCCCAGCCTCGCACCAGCTTCGCCGTCATCTCCGGCGGCTCGTCGTAGGCGCCGAGCTCGTTGGGCAAGCCGGCATTGGGATAGACGCACAGCATGCCCTCGACCTGAGGGTTCAGTGCGTTCACATAAGGATGCAGCTCGGTGGCGCCGAAGCTGCAGTTCAGCCCCATGGTGAGCGGCTTGGCATGCCGCACCGAATGCCAGAAGGCCTCGACGGTCTGGCCCGAGAGATTGCGGCCGGCAAGGTCGGTCAGGGTCATCGACACCATGACCGGCAGCTCCTCGGCCCTCGCCTCGGCCGCCTCGTCAGCAGCGACCAGGGCCGCCTTGGCGTTCAGCGTGTCGAACACCGTCTCGATCAGGATGAAGTCGACGCCGCCGTCCAGCAGGCCGTCGATCTGCTCGCGATAGATGCCCTTCACCTCGTCGAAGGAGACGGCGCGATAGCCCGGGTCGTTGACGTTGGGCGACACCGACAGCGTCTTGTTGGTGGGCCCGAGCGCGCCCACGACGAAGCGCGGCTTGTCGGGATTCTTGGCGGTCGCTGCATCGGCGCAGGCGCGCGTCAGCTTGGCGGCCGCGAGATTGACCTCGCGCGCCATGTCGGCGATGCCGTAGTCGCTCAAGCTGATGGCGTTGGCGTTGAAGGTGTTGGTCGCGAGGATGTCGGCACCGGCATCGATATAGGCCTGGCAGATCGCCCCCACGACGTCGGGCCGCGTCAGGTTCAGCAGGTCGTTGTTGCCCTTCTGGTCGTGCGTGAAGGTCCGCCCGCCGCGGAAGCCTTCCTCGTCGAGGCGATAGGTCTGGATCATCGAGCCGTAGGGCCCGTCCTTCACCAGGATGCGTTCGCTGCCGATCTCGCGCAGCAACTCGGCTTTTTCGGCGCGAGCCTGCCCTGAGCTCTGTCGAAGGGTCATTGTGGACGTACTCCCAGCAAATGGCAGATCGCGAACGTGAGATCGGCGCGGTTCAACGTATAGAAGTGGAACTGGTCGACGCCTTCGTCACGCAGGCGGCGGCAGAGATCGCCGGCCACCGTGGCGGCGATCATGCGGCGGGTTTCCACGTCGTTGTCGAGCCCTTCGAACATGTTGGCGAGCCAGGACGGCACCTTGGAGCCGCACAGGCCGGCCATCTTGGTGATGCCCTGGAAATTCGAGACCGGCATGATACCCGGCACGATCGGCACATTGATGCCTGCCGCGGCGGCGTGATCGCGGAAGCGCAGAAAATCATCGGCCTCGAAGAAGAACTGCGTGATGCAGCGATCGGCGCCGGCATCGACCTTGCGCTTGAGATTGTCTAGGTCGGCCTTGGTGTCCGCCGAATCGGGATGCTTTTCGGGATAGCAGGCGGCGCTGATCTGGAACGCAGCGATCCTCTTCAGCCCGGCGATCAGCTCGGCGGCATTGGCGTAGCCGCCGGGATGAGGCGTGTACTTGCCGCCCATGCCGCCCGGCGGATCGCCGCGCAACGCCACGATGTGGCGGATGCCGGCGTTCCAATAGGCGCGCGCAATCTCATCGATCTCGCTTTGAGTCGCGGCGACGCAGGTGAGGTGGGCCGCCGCATCGACCCCCGTCTCCTTCTTCAGTCGCGCGACGGTCTCGTGCGTGCGCTGGCGCGTCGAGCCGCCGGCGCCGTAGGTCACAGAGAAGAACGCCGGCTTCAGCGGCGTGAGGCGGGTGACCGTCTCCCACAGGGTGCGCTCCGCAGCTTCGGTCTTGGGCGGAGAGAACTCGAACGAGACCTTGAGCCGCTGCGGCGCGCGCGCGGGAAACTCGGCGCCGGAGACGCTGTAGGGACCGCCAAGGGGGCCAGTGTCGGGACTCATCGTGAAGCTCCTTGGACGGGATGCGCTGCATGGCGCGCCGAGGCACGAGCCGGCAGCTCGCGCTCGCCGCGCCAGATGCCGGTCATCAGGCGGCGGCCGGGAAAGTGGATCGGCTCCAGGGGATTGAGGCCCGCGCTGCGGAGCCAGCCCTGCACCTGGTTGTCGGCGAAGCCGAGATGGACGTGGGCGTGTTCGCGCTTCAGCTCGACCAGGTCGTGCGGCGAGAAGTCGACCACCAGCACGACGCCGCCCGGGCGCACGACGCGTGCCGCCTCGCTCAAGGCCGCCGCCGGATCGTCGGCGTAGTGCAGGACGTGATGGATGGTGACGACGTCGAAGGCCTCGGCCTCGAAGGGCAGGGCATACATGTCGCCCTGGCGGATCTCGGCATTGTCGATGCCGGCCTTGGCGAGGTTGGCGCGAGCCAGCGCCAGCATCTCGCGGGACTGGTCGATGCCCACGGCCTGCTCGACCTTGGGCGCCAGCACTTCGAGCAGCCGGCCCGTCCCGGTGCCGATATCGAGCAGCCGACGCGCGCCGATCGGCAGATGATGGGCGAGCGCGCGCTCGATCTCCCGGTCGGCGACATGCAGCGCGCGCAGCTCGTCCCAGCGCTGGGCGTTGTCGCGGAAGAACCGCACCGCCGCCGTCTGGCGCCGTTGCTGCAGGGCATCGAGACGGGCGCGGTCGGCGGCGATGCGGGCATGCTTGGGATCGAGCCGGCGCACGAACTCGCGCACAAGGGCCGCGTCGTCGCCCGACGTGACCAGGCGGAAGCGCGTGAACTGCGCCTCGCGGAAGCGCTCGAGCAGGCCCGCTTCGACCAGAAGCTTGAGATGCCGCGACACGCGCGGCTGGCTCTGCCCCAGCACATGAACGTAGTCGCTGACGGTCAAATCCTCGCGCGCCGCCAGCGCCAGGATGCGCAGCCTCGTGTCCTCGGCCGCCGCCCGCAGGAGGGTGAGAAGGTGGTCCATGCTGTGAAGAATATAAGCATATCTTTATGTATGCAAGAGGTATGCGCTGGCAAAAATTGTGGCCGGGAGGCCACTTGTCGAGCGTCTCCTTTCCTATGCACTTCAAAGTGCACGCGGCGTATGCAACACTCGCTTCCGAACAGCGGCGAGTCGCGCCGTTTTCGCGTCTTTGGCCCGGCTTCCGGGCCAGCGGGGATGGACCGGGGTTGGCGTGATGATCGCAAGCGTGTCGAAGATGGCCACCCGCGTCCGGTGTTCGGTCGTGGCGACAGCCATGGCGGCAGCCCTCCTGGGCGGGTGCGCGGTGAACGACACCGGCGCGTCCGAGCCGTGGGATCCCATCGAGACGCCCAACCGCTTCATTTTCGCGGTCAACCGTGCCGTCGATACCATCGCTATCCGACCCGTCGCCGTGCTCTACCGCGACTGGGTGCCGGAGCCGGCGCAGAAGAGCGTGCGCAACCTGCTCGACAATCTCGGTGAGCCGGTGACGGCCATCAACGAGGTCTTCCAGGGCGATCCCAGCCGTGCCGGGGTCACTTTGGCGCGCTTCGTGGTGAATTCGACGATCGGCTTGGCCGGTCTGTTCGACGTCGCCGCCATGATGGGCATGCCGCGCACCAAGACCGACGCCGGCCAGACCATCGGCATGTGGGCGGGCAAGGGCGTCGAGCCGGAGAATGGCGGCTTCTACCTCGTCCTGCCGCTGGCGGGTCCGTCCAATGCGCGTGACGCCACGGGCCTGATGGTCGACTACGCCATCGATCCGTTCCAGATCCTGCCGGTCGCGTTCAACTGGGACTTTTGGTACTACTCGCTGCCGCGCTTCGGCCTGAACGTGATCGACTATCGTTCGCGCACGATGTTCGCGTTGGACGACCTCGAGAAGAACAGCGTCGACTACTATGCCGCGCTGCGCTCGGCCTATACCCAGAACCGTGCCGAACTGATCCGCGCCAAGCGCGACAAGACCGACACCAAGAGTGAACTGGAGCGTCGCGACAATCTTGCGCTGGTGAAATAGCGACCGGGGCGACCCCCTTCGCGCTAAAGTCGCTTCGCGCTAAACTCGCCTGTCAGAAATCTTGAAGGAGCGAACATTGCCGCTGCTTGCTGGTCGTCGCCTCGCCTTTCGTCTCGCCGCCGGTACCGCTGTCGCCCTGCTGGCCGAACCGGCCTTTGCCGCCAGTCCCGCCGCCGACCTGGTCTCCGCCACGGTGGCGGAAGGGTTCTCGATCATGAAGAGCCCCAACAGCCCGCAGCGTCAGGCCGCGATCAAGCAGATCCTGATGACCCGGTTCGATCTGCCGTTCATGGCCCAGACGGCGCTCGGCAAATACTGGGATGGCGCCACGGCCGAGCAGCGGCAGCGCTTCGTGAAAGCGACCGAGGAATCCGAGGCCAAGACCTATAACGAGCGCTTCGGGCAGTACAGCGGCCTGGAACTGAAGGTCGTCAAGACGACGGACCGGCCCAATGGGGTCGAGGTCGTCGATACCAGGATCATCCAGCAGAACGGCAGCCAGCCGCTCAAGCTCGAGTGGGAGGTCCGCAAGACCAATCAGGGCCTGCGCATCACCGACGTCAAGGTCGAGGGTGTCAGCATGGTCGTGACTAGACGTTCGGATTTCAATTCCTACATCCAGCAGAATGGCGGCAAGGTCGACGCCTTGATCGAGGCCCTCGAGGCCAAGGCCAAAGGCCCCTAGCGACCGCCGCGAATTGCGCCTGTAGCACGGCCGACGTAAAATCGGCGTGGGAGGCGTATCGATCGGCTCGCCGTGAATGGGACCGCGGCAGGCCGAAGGAGAACGCCGTATGGACAGCGCCGTCGCCAAGAACGCAGCGGAACCCCGCTCGGTGGATCCGGTTTGGACCAACATCCGTGAAGCCGCGCAGAAGGCGGCCGCGTCCGAGCCGGTCCTGGCCGGCCTGCTCCATGCCACCATCCTGAGCCAGACCAGATTCGAAGGCGCGCTGAGCTATCACCTCGCGCGGCTCGCCGGCACCACCGAGGTGCCGGCTGCTCTCATTCGCCAGACCCTCGACGAGGCGCTGAACGGCGACCCCGCGATCGGCATGGCGGCGCGCGCCGACATCATGGCGGTCGTCGAGCGCGATCCCGCCTGCACCTCCCATCTCGATCCGCTGCTGTGGTTCAAGGGCTATCACGCGCTGCAGACCTCGCGCGTGGCGCATTGGCTGTGGCTGCAGGGCCGCCAGACGCTTGCCCACTTCCTGCAGAGCCGGGCGAGCGCCCTGTTCGGCCTCGACATCCATCCCGGTGCGCGCATCGGCAAGGGCATCTTCATCGACCATGGCACCGGCGTCGTGATAGGCGAGACCGCCGTCGTCGAGGACGGCGTGTCGATGCTGCACGGCGTGACCTTGGGCGGCACCGGCAAGGAGCGCGGCGATCGCCATCCCAAGGTGCGGCGCGGCGTGCTGCTGGGCGCCGGCGCCAAGGTGCTGGGCAACATCGAGATCGGTGCCTGCGCCAAGATCGCGGCCGGCAGCGTCGTGCTCGAGCCGGTACCCGCCGGCTGCACCGCGGCCGGCGTGCCGGCGCGCATCATCGGCTGTGTCGATGTCCCCGAGCCCGCGCTCGAGATGGATCAGCGAATCTGACCTCGTCTAGCTGCCGGCTTCCGGCTTGCCCTCTGTCGCCAGCGGCTGGTGCATTGCCTTGATCGACTTCAGCAGCTTGTGCAGGTGCACCTTCTGCTTCTCGTCGAGCGGCGCGTCGTCCTTGGGATGAGCCTGTAGCGCGAGCTCGGAATCCTCGAGGCGGCGGATGAAGGTCATCGCCTGCTCGGTCTTCTGCTGCTCGGTACCCGGCGTCAGCTGATACACCGTCAGGAACAGCGATCCGAGGCTGCGATTCTGAAGTTCGGGCGTGAGCGGGAACTTGCTCTTGTACATGCCATCCAGGGCCGCCTTGGCCTCGCCGACCGTCTTGGCGCGGCGCAGCGTGTATTCCATCTGGTCGAGCCGATGGGTGATCTCGAACCGGTGCTGCGCCAGCTGCTCGCGGTTCTTCATCTCGATTTCATGACTGTGCTGGATATTCTGCAGCAGCGCCGCGCCGCCGGTCAGCACCACCGACGACAAGAGCCACATGCCCACCGAGCTGTTTAGGAAGTCGAACACCCGCTTGCCGAAGCCATGGTGCGCCGGTGGTGCGGGCGGGGCAGGCTGTGGCGGCGGATTGGCCGTCTCCAGGCGCTTCCTGACTTCGTGGCGCAGCTCTTCCTCTTCCTCGATTGCCTTCCTCTGCTCCTCGCTCAGCATGTCCCCTCGCTACCCCTATTGCGCTTGCAGGCTGACGCGCTGCTTTTGGCACAAGTGCCAGGAAGTCGCACTCAGAATGTGGTTTTGGCTGCGTCCTTTGCTCAGGGGCCCTTGAGGTCCGCCGGCACACGGATCGGCCAGAGGCGCGACATCGCCCACGCCACGATGAGCCCGACCAGGCAACCGAAGATGACCTCGGCGACCTTGTGCAGCCCGTGCTCGATGCCGCCGACCCGCGAATGGGCCTCGAGGCTGCCGGCGATGACGATGGCCGCCGTGATCGGCGCCTGACGCCACATCGTCTGGATATGGACCACGTACGAGGACAGCAGCACGGTCACGGCGAGCGCAAAGGGCAGCGTCCATTCGGCCGGACCGCCGATGAGGAGGAAGGCGAGCCCGACGGCGGCGCCTACCAGCACGTTGATGATGCGGCTCCTGAACATACGCGCCGCCTCGGTCACCTGCGGGTCGGAAGAGGCGATCATCGAGGCGATCGACCAGATCGGATTGGTATCGGCGATATGGCCGAGCACATACCAGACGATGACGGTGGCAATGGCGACGTTGAGGGCAAACCGCACGCCCAGGATGTCGTGCGGCATCGAGAACGGCATTCGGATCTGCACGGCGGTGTCCTCCCCTCTCATGCTCCTCTCCCCCTACCGGGCGAGAGGAATACGAGCGGGAACAGTACGAGGCCCTCTAGTTCCTCACCAGCGGCTTGTACTTGATGCGGTGCGGCTGGTCGGCGTCGGCGCCGAGGCGGCGGTGCCGGTCGGCCTCGTAGTCCTGGTAATTGCCCTCGAACCACTCGACGTGGCTGTCGCCCTCGAAGGCCAGCATGTGGGTGGCGATGCGGTCGAGGAACCAGCGATCGTGGCTGATGATGACGGCGCAGCCGGCGAAGTCGACCAGCGCCTCCTCGAGCGCGCGCAGCGTGTCGACGTCGAGGTCGTTGGTCGGCTCGTCGAGCAGCAGCACGTTGGCGCCGCTCTTCAGCATCTTGGCGAGGTTGACCCGGTTGCGCTCGCCGCCCGAGAGCTGGCCGACCTTCTTCTGCTGGTCGGCGCCCTTGAAGTTGAACGAGCCGCAATAGGCGCGGCTCGAGACCTCGCGGTTGCCGAGCTTGATGATGTCGAGCCCGCCCGACAGCTCCTCCCACACCGACTTGTTGGGATCGAGCGTCTCGCGGCTCTGGTCGACGTAGCCGAGCTTTACCGTCGGTCCGACCGAGAAGGAGCCGGAGTCGGGCTTCTCCTGGCCGGTGATCATCTTGAACAGCGTGGTCTTGCCGGCGCCGTTGGGGCCGATGACGCCGACGATGCCGCCCGGCGGCAGGCTGAAGGAGAGGTCGTCGATCAGGAGCCGATCGCCGAACCCCTTGGCGATCTTCTCGGCCTTGATGACGTGATCGCCGAGACGCGGCCCGGCCGGGATCACGATCTGCGCCGTATCGAGCGTCGCCTTCTGCTCCTCCTCGACCATCTGGTTGTAGGCGGCGATGCGCGCCTTGCTCTTGGAGCGCCGCGCCTGCGGGCTCTGGCCCATCCATTCGAGCTCGCGCTGCAGCGTGCGCCGGCGGGTGTCGGCGGCCTTCTCCTCCTGGGCCAGCCGCTGCTCCTTCTGCTTCAGCCACGAAGAGTAGTTGCCTTCCCACGGGATGCCGGCGCCGCGGTCGAGCTCGAGGATCCAGCCCGCGACATTGTCGAGGAAGTAGCGGTCGTGGGTGACGGCGACGACGGTGCCAGGGAACTCCGCGAGGTGCCGCTCCAGCCAGGCGACGGACTCCGCATCGAGATGGTTGGTCGGCTCGTCGAGCAGCAGCAGGTCGGGCTTGCTGAGCAGCAGACGGCAGAGCGCGACGCGGCGGCGCTCGCCGCCCGACAGCTTCTCGACGTCGGCGTCGGCCGGCGGGCAGCGCAGCGCATCCATGGCGATCTCGACCGTGCGCTGGAGGTCCCAGCCGTTGCCGGCGTCGATCTTCTCCTGCAGCTCGGCCTGCTCGGCGATCAGCTTGTCCATGTCGGCGTCGGGATCGGAGAAGGCGTTCGACACCTCCTCGAAGCGCGCCAGCATCGTGGCCATGTCGCCCGCGCCGTCCATGACGTTGCCCAAAACGTCCTTCTTGGGGTCGAGCTTGGGTTCCTGCTCAAGCATGCCGACCTTGGCGCCCTCGGCCGCCCAGGCCTCGCCGGTGAAGTTGTCGTCCTGGCCCGCCATGACGCGGAGCAGTGTCGACTTGCCGGCGCCGTTCAGGCCCAGCACGCCGATCTTGGCGCCGGGCAAGAACGACAGCCAGATGTCCTTCAGGACCTGCTTTCCGCCCGGATAGGTCTTGTTCAGACCCTTCATGACGTAGATGTACTGATACGCGGCCATCGGCGGCTCCGGTCGGACGGGTGGAAAGGGGTTGGCGCGCTTGTAGCGGCCCCGCTGCTCAGGTTCAATGACGCCGGGAGAAGCGCTCACGCATGATGACGGAACCCACCGTCCTGGCCCTGTCGTTGGCCTATCTCGGCCTGTTGTTCGCCATCGCCTGGGTCGGCGACCGCTATGCGCGCGACTGGTCGGCGAGCTCGGTGGCGCCGGCGGTCTATGGCCTGTCGCTGGCGATCTACTGCACCTCGTGGACCTTCTACGGCGCCGTCGGCCGCGCCGCGACGTCGGGCATCGACTTCATCCTGATCTATACCGGTCCGGCGCTGGTGATCGTCGCGGGCTACCCGATGCTGCGCAAGATGGTGCGGCTCGCCAAGCAGCACAACGTCACCTCGATCGCCGACTTCCTCGCCTCGCGCTACGGCAAGAGCCGCGCCGTCGGCGTCACCGCCACCTTGTTCGCTACCGTCGGCGTGCTGCCCTACATCGCCCTGCAGCTGCAGGCGGTGTCGTCGACCTTCCGTTCCATCGCAGCACCTACGCCCGTCGCCGGCAGCCTGTCGGGCGTGGTGCATACCGATACCTCGCTGATCGTCGCCGCCCTGATGG
>JADHLS010000073.1 GCA_016780605.1 Reyranella sp. | reverse complement strand
ACTATTCTATTCCAAGGGCCTGGAGGTGATGTGTTCCTCGGGCGTCGGCGGCGGCAGCCACGTTTACTCCGCCGTACACCGTCGGCCGGCGCGGATGGACTACTGGGACGGTGTTTGCGACGGTCTTTCGGAAGCGATGATGGCCGAGCATAACTCGGCATTCCTGACGCGCATGGGCTCGCCCAAGCCAGTGCCACAAAACGAGCCCCCGCACGACACGCGCAGGTGCTATCATAATGATCCTCATTTCGAAGCCGTCGTATCCAAGGTCGAGGTCCGAACCGGTTTCCTGCTGCCCGACGACCCCGACAACCCGAACAAAATCGTCACCGATGCCGGTGTCGAACGCTGCAGGCGGATTATCGCAGTGGAGGCCATGGATTTCTGGGCTCGCCATCGGGCGCCAAGTCGACGCTCGACGTTTGCTATCTGCCACCCGCCATGAAGGAAGAAGGACCTTGTCGTTCGCGATCTTTGCGAGGTCGTGGCCATCTCACAGTCACCCGACATGGGTGGCCGATATCGGGTCGATTTCGTCGACCATGGGCGTGGAACCAGGGAATCGTTGGCAGCCGGCAACGTGATCGTCGCCGCGGGAACCATGAACACACTTCGTATCCTGCTGCACAGCCGGGATGTGGTGGGCGGTCTGAAAGGCATGCCGACGCTCGGGAGACACTTCAGCGGCAACGGCGACATGCGCGGATTTTGGGACCTGAACGAGCCCGGCACCGATCTCTCGGGGGGTCTGCCGAGCAAAGGTGGCATCTTCCTCCGGAATGCGCCGGAGCCGCGTGTCGTGATCGGGCGCGGCAGCCTGCCCAGCGTCGACGCCTATCCCATTCCGAAGCCGTGGCGCGAACGGCTCAAGCGCGGCCTTGTCGTGAGCGGCATGGGCATCGGCGCGATGGACGGCGTCATCAGCATCAAGAAAGGCAAGCTCGACATCGACTTCGACCCGGCGAATAGTCCGATATTCGGTCGGATCTTCGAAACCATAGCTGAGATGTCGACGCTCTCGGGCCGCAAGGTCCATGTGAGCCGAAGACCTGCGACCGTGCACCCGATTGGTGGCGCATGCGTCGGCACCCCCGAGAAAGGTGGCGTCGTCGATGCCGGCGGGCAAGTGTACGGCAACCCCGGACTGTTCGTTGCCGATGCGGCGGCTCTACCAGCCTCTACCGGAAGCCCGCCGACCCTCACCATAGCGGCGTGGGCCGAGAACGTTGCCAAGCGGTTTGTTGCGAGAACCTGAGGCGTACGCTCCAGCTCCTTGCGAAGACGGCAACCGCTACGCCGCTGCTAAAGCCGGGACTGTAGTAATGCGTCCAGCTTTTCGTCACTCAGAGCCGCCCCGGCATAGATCCGACCGTCGATCTCGAGGGCCGGCGCACTGCGAATGCCCTTCTCCTCCAGCCGTTCGGCCGCCGCTTCGTCCATCAGCAGGTCGACCGTCCGAAAGTGGACGCCGCGCCCCATGAGCGCCCGCTTCAGAGCCTCGCAGGGGCCGCACAAGGGCGTGGTGTAGACAGTGATGTTTGCTTGCGCCATGCGGAACCTCACTTCGCACCGTCAGGCGAATCCAATAGCCCCGCCTCGAACCGGCGCGCACGTCAAATCTTGCCCTCGGCCTTCATGCGCCGATAGGCCTCCTTTTTCTTCAGCCATTCCTCGCCGGCCTCACCCGGCAGGAACGGCTGCTCCTTGGTAAAGACCAGGTCCTTCCAACGCTCGCCCTTGCTCCAACGCAGTCCGGCCTCGACGGTCGTCTGCGGCGCCGCTGCCGTCTCAAGCACGTGGAACGCCAATTCCAGCACATCGCGCTGCTGCGCGGCGTTCCAGGGTTCGCCGCAGGGCGCACCGAGCGGGAAGTCGACGAACAGGAAGCGCGGGACGGCAGCCGATTCCACGATGTCGCGAGCCGTAGCGATCACTACTGTGCAGATGCCATTCGCTTCGAGATGCCTGGCGACCAGACTCACGGTCTGGTGACAGACGGGTCAAACCGGGACCAGCAAGGCCACGTCGACCCCCATGGCGCGGCACTGGCCCAGCACTTCCGGCGCATCGCGCTCCATGGTCTTGCGCTGGCTATAGGCGTTGTAGACGCCCAGGCATTGGCTGGCGACCTTGCCGATCCGGCCATTGGCCGCGGCCTCGTGCAGGCGGTCGAGCGGGAAATACGCGTTCGGATCGTCCAGTGTCGTCGCATATCGATCGTAGCTTCGCGTGCGGCTGTAGAGCTGCGTCGTGGGTGTATTCGACGGCAATGAATAGACATTGCCCAAGGCCCTGGACTCGGCATTGTCGTCAAACCGGGGATCGCCCTTGATGGCGATCTCGCTTGTCGAGATCAACGTGACCGTGCAATCAGCTAACGGTTTACGCAACGACGTGAACGGCGCGCTGGCATTGTTGGCCCAGACGTAGGGCTTCTCGTAGCCTTCCGCGAGATAGTAGGCGCGAGTCTTGTCGATGTAACGGACATAAGGGCGCGGCGCGGCATGCGGTAGTTCGGCCACTTGCTCCTCCCTCGCACGAAACCGTGATGTTCCACGCTGCACTGGATGCACCGCCGAGTCAATGAAGCCCAGCACGTGTTGAAGCAGCTGACAAATATCCTTGGCTGCGCCGTGAAGGCATCTTCATCTGCTGCCACATCATGACCGAGTTCACGAATAACCGCGGCAAAGTGCGCGGCGCGTGCTGCGTAGTCGTCCTGTTGATCGTTCTCGCCACTCGTCCTTTCCTCGCCATCCGCCTCATCCTAGAAGTCATCGAAATCAAGGCTTCCGACACGCGCAGAGACTACAAGGCCCCGACCTTTGCTCACAAGGTCCTTCAGCCGCGGGAATTCTTCCAGCGCCATCAGCCCTCGGCGAAGCTCTGGTTTCAGCGCATGACCGTCATAGATGCGGGTCTGGCGTGTCGCGATCCAGCCGTCGCGCCAGAACGATTTGGTCGCGATGTCACCCACGATCCGATCTAAGCCCTCGGCACAACCTCCATTGCTCCAAAGCCCCTAGAATTCGCGCGCGATGGCACTCTGCACATCCGGCCACGGGTCTATCCGAGCCGGAAGGCAAGGTGATCGGCGTCGACGTGGCGGAGGAGATACTGGTCAAGGCACGATCAACCGCCACCGCACTGGCGAACTCGATTATCGAGTTCCGCGAGGGATTGGCCGAGCGGCTGCCCGTGTAGGATGCGTGGGTCGACATGGGCATCAGCAAGGGCGTGATCAACCTCTGGCCGACAAGCGAGAGGTCTTCTCCGAGATTCACCCGGTGCTGCGCCCGGCGGATGGCTGCGGTTCTCCGACATCGGCAAACCGCAATCCGGTTCCGCCCGCTGCTCTCAACAATGTCAACCCTTGGACGGCTTGAATTGCTGGTCTGCCGTGTGGAGCTTGGCTAACCTCAAATCCGCTTGTGAAAGCGAACGGAGTCTTGCGGTCATCATCGACATGATCTCAGTTCGTGGCCTTCTTCGCCAGCGACAGCACCAGCTCGAGCGCTTCCTTGCCGGGCAGGCCCTTCTTGTCGGTTTCAGCCACCCACTGGTCCCACACCGGCCTTCCTGCGGTGGTGATCAGCTTCTCGCGCATCTCGGGCGAGACCTTGATGACCTCGAGCTTGCGCTTCTCGAACAGCGGGAAGGCTTTCTTGTCCGCCTCTTCGTAGGCCTCGCGCTGCAGCCGGTAGGCGTCCGGCCTCGCTTCTTCCAATATCTTCTTGTACTCGTCGGGCAGCGCCTTCCACGCCGTCTGGCTGAGCACGAGCGAATTGTGGACGACGCCGAGCTGCATGCCGAGCGTGTACCACTTCGATACTTCGTGCAGCTTGTACGCCGTGAAACTGTAAGCGAAGGGGAATGACGCCGCCTGGAACATGCCGCGTTCGAGGGCGGTGTAGACCTCCGGCGCCGAGACGGACACCGGCACCGCGCCCAGAAGCTTCATGGCTTCGCCCAGGCCGCCCAGGGCGCGCACCCGCATGCCCCTCCAGTCCTCCAGGTTGCGTGGCGGCTTGCCGGTTCCCATGAATTCGTACTGCGGCAGCAGGATGGTCATGAAATGCATGCCGTTCCAACGCGACAGCTCGTCGGCTACCGGCTTCCAGGTCTGGTAGCCGTCCTGCACCTTCTGCTGGGAGACGAGGTCCGGGATCGGCAGGAACGGCATGTCGAGCACGCCCTGAATCGGGGTCTTGGCGGGCGCGTAGGAGTAGGCGACGAATGCGCCCTGGAAGGCGTCGACCTTCAGCCCGTCGAGCATGTCCTTCGCCTCGCCGAGCTGCTCATTGTATTTCAGGTTGATGATGAAGTTGCCGTTGCTCTTCTCCTTGGCGACCTTCGCCAGGTGCTCGAAGGTCACGGTCACCGCCCGCGGCGGGCCGTAGAGCGCGAAGTTCCAGGTGACCTTGTCGGCGGCATCGGCCGGCGCGGCGGCCAGCATGCCAAGTCCGAGGACGACAGACAGCGATAGCGCTCGATACATGACCACTCCTCCTGTTCAGTCTGTGCTTTCGACGATGAAGGTGACGATCTCGGGGAACGCCGTCAGCACGCCGAGCGTGATGATGTCGGCGAAGATGAAGGGCCACACGCCCTTGAAGATGTCGCGCACGGAAATGTCGGGCCGCACGCCGTTGACGACGAACACCACCAGTCCGACGGGCGGCGACAGCGAAGCGATACCTGAAAGCTTGACCAGCACGATGCCGAACCAGATCGGGTCGTAGCCCAGCGCCGAGATCACCGGGAAGACCACCGGCAGCGTCAGCAGGAACATGCCGATGCCTTCGAGGACCGTGCCGAGGACGAAGTACAGCAGATAGATCGCCAGCAGGATCGCGAGCGGCGGCAGGGCGAGGTCGGTCACCCAGCGGGAAACCTCCTCGGGCATGCCCGAGAAGCCCAGGAAGCGCACGAAGATCAGCACGCCCCAGATCACCGTGAAGATCATCACCGTGAGCTTCGCGGAATCGAGCAGGCACTGGCGCAACTCGCCGCGCTTGATACCGGCCTTCAGCGCGAAGGCGAACACCGAGAAGGCGCCCAGCGCGCCGGCTTCGGTCGGGGTCGCCCAGCCGAAATACATGCTGAGGAAAATGATCAGGATGACCAGGAAGATGGGCGTGGTGCCGGGCAGCGACTGCGCGCGTTGTGGCCAGGTGTAGCCCCTGATGCGCGGCCCGAGCTCGGGCTGGCGCCAGCAGCGCCAGGTGATGATGACGGCGTAGACGAACGCCGAGAAGATGCCCGGCACGAAGCCTGCCACCAGCAGCTTGCCAATCGACTGCTCGGTGATGATGCCGTAGACGACGAGCAGCGTGCTGGGCGGGATCAGCGAATCGAGCGTGGCGCCGGCCGCGCATACGCCTGCGGCCAGGCGCTTGTCGTATTTCGCTTGCAGCATCTCGGGGATCGCCACCTTGGCGAACACGGCGGCGGCCGCGCTGCTTGCGCCCGAGACCGCCGAGAAGCCTGCGACCGCGAACACGGTGCCTGTGGCGAGGCCTCCGGGCAGCCAGCCGAACCAGCGGCGGGCCGCCTCGAAGGCGCTTTGGGTGATGCCGGCGTAGTAGGCCAGGTAGCCGATCAGGATGAACATCGGCAGGACCGATAGCGTGTAGTTGGCGCCGGCCGTATAGGGCGCGATGCCGGCGGTGCGGATCCCGGCATCCCAGCCGATCATCGAGACCAGGCCTGCCGTGCCGACCAGCGCGCCTGCGAAGGCGAACCGCACGCCGGCGAAGCACAGCGCCAGCAAGGCAACGATTCCGATGCCACCGATCGCGAGCGGGCTGAGCTCGATCATCGGCCCTGCTCCCGGTTCAATTCCTCGCGACCGAGCGCCTCGGCGATCTCGTCCTGCACCTGCGTCTCCAGCGTGATCAATTTCGGCACCGCGACCGGCTGGGCATCCGGATGGGCGATCATGCGGAGGTAACCGCAGATCTGCAGTGACAGACGCAGCCACAGCACACTCAGCGCCAGGGGCACCATCAGCTTGGCGGGCCAGGTCGGCAGGCGGATGTCCATCGTCGAATCGCCGATCGACCAGGCCCGCAGGAAATTGGTGAAGCTGGCATAGATCAGGATGGTGATGATGGCGATCGCCAGGACGACGCCGAACAGCTCGATCTTCCAGCGGACCTCGGGCCGCCAGCCGATCGTCAGGTCCATGCCGATGTGGCTGCCAAGGCGCTGGGCATAGGCGATCCCCAGGAAAGCAAACAGCGACGAGGCCTGCTCGATCCAGTCGATGTAGCCGTAGATGGCGAAGTCGAAGACGGTGCGGCCGATGATCTGCGCCACGCCCACGAACATCAGGAAGAACACGGCGAGCGCCGCGATCAGGTTAAGACTGTCCTCGACATGCGACAGCCCCGCATCGGCGAGGCGCAGCCACTGTGGAGGCGATTCGGCACGTCCGTCGGCGGGCATTCAGTGCAAGCCCCGACCGGCGCCGCGGGCGCGCGATTCCATCTTTCGTTCCTTCCCGGCGCGGCGTGGGGTCTCAATCGGACCACCATCGTTACCCGCCAAGTGGACACGTTATGCCAAGTCGCGGAAGGCCATCAACCCTATGGGCGTGCATTCCTCTTGCGGAGAAGCCTCCTGTACTTATAATATATCATGCTTACTATTTATGGTGGATGCCGACATATGCATGACCCCGACCAAAGCGTTGGCTTTCTTGTGAACGACCTGGCGCGGCTGCTACGACGGAACTTCAACCGCCGGGCACAGGAACTCGGGCTATCTCAAGCTCAATGGCAGGCGCTTGCCTATTTGTCCCGACAGGAGGGCGTGAATCAGGTCACTTTGGCCGAGAGTCTGGAGGTCCAGCCGATGACGCTAGTCCGCCTGATCGACCGGCTGCAGGAGGCCGGCTTAGTCGCACGCCGACCCGATCTCGACGACCGCCGGGCTTTCCGTCTCTATCTGACCGCTGCCGGCTTGCTGCGTCTCGAGGGCATGTGGGCTCTCGCGGCCGAGACCCGTGAAGAAGCTATGGCCGGAATGTGTGACGGCACGAAGCAGGTGCTCATCGATGCCCTGCGCCACATGAAGCGCAACCTCATTGAGGCCGAAAGCGAAGACGACAGCATTGGCGGGAGACCGGAGAGAGCCTTCTCGAATGCAGCAGGACGCAACTGAGCGGCCACGCCGTATCGGCGGTTTGGACAAAAAGGTTCCCTCAAGCCAGCAGGCCGAGCCGAACTGGCGGCCTCCTCGATTGGCCGCGCCGCGCCGCTGGCTGCGGCGCTTCCTGCTGCTCCTCGGCCCGCTGGTAGTGGCGATTGTCGGCGGCTACTTTTATGTGACGGGCGGCCGCTACGTTAGCACGGAGAATGCTTACGTGAAGGCAGATAAGGTGATGATCGCCGCGGAAGTCTCCGGCCTTATCGGTGAGGTCTCGGTGCGCGAGAATCAGCGTGTGGCCATGGGCGATGTGCTATTCCGTATCGACGACCGGCCCTATCATATAGCGTTGGCCGAGGCGGAGGCGCGGCTTGCCGGCCTGCGCGACGAGATCGAAAGCCTGAAGGGCAGCTACCGGCAGAAGCAGGAGGAGCTGGCGCTTGCCCGGACCAACCTGGCTTTCGCCGAGACCGAGTTCGAGCGGCAGTCCAAGCTGGTCGTCAGCGCCGTCATTTCCCGCAGCAAGCACGATGCCGCCCGCCACGACTTCGACGTGGCCCGGCAGCGTATTCGGGTCACGGAGCAGGAGCTGGCGCAGATCCAGGCACAGCTTGCCGGGGACCCGGACATCCCGGCGGAGCGCCACCCGCGATTCCTGGCAGCAAAGGCGGCTGTCGATCGTGCCGCTCTCGACCTCAAACGAACCATCGTGCGCGCGCCCTTCGCGGGTATCGCGAGCAACACCCCGCAGGTCGGCCAGCAGGTCATCGGAAACGGCCCGATGAGCAGCCCGGTGATGAGCCTCGTCGCCTACACCGGCCTCTGGATCGAGGCGAACTTCAAGGAAACTGATCTGGCCCATGTCCGCCCCGGCCAGCCGGTGACGATTTACGTGGACACTTATCCCGACCGCGAGTGGCAGGGGATTGTCGAAAGCCTCAGCCAGGCGACGGGCGCGGAATTTTCCGTCATCCCGCCCCAGAACGCCACCGGCAACTGGGTCAAGGTGGTGCAGCGCATCCCTGTGCGTATCGCCGTCGAGACGAGCGGCCGGGATCCGCGGTTGCGCTCCGGCATGAGCACGACAGTCGAAATCGACACCGGGCATCGCCGGCCGGTCCCTAGCTTCGTGCGGACCGCGCTCTCTTGGATCGGCGTCTCGCACAACGTCGCTGCCCAGGCGGAACCGAGCCGATGAAGGAGTCCAGAGCCGCGAGCAGGCCGTTCGAACGCGGCCTGATCACTGTCTCCATCATGCTGGCAACGATCATGCAGGCGCTGGACACCACCATCGCAAACGTCGCGCTGCCGCACATGCAGGGCAGCATGTCGGCTACCCAAGACCAGATCTCGTGGGTCTTGACCTCCTACATCGTCGCGGCCGCGATCATGACCCCACCTACCGGTGTGCTGGCCGCTCGCCTGGGACGCAAGCGGCTGTTTGCGGTCATGGTGACCGGCTTCACCATCGCCTCGATGCTATGCGGCGCGGCTTCGTCGCTCGTCGAGATCGTGCTCTATCGCCTGTTGCAGGGAGCCTTCGGCGCCGGGCTTGTACCACTCTCGCAGGCCGTCCTGCTCGACACCTACCCGCCCGAGAAGCACGGCTCAGCCATGGCCATGTGGGGCGTCGGAGTAATGGTGGGCCCCATCCTCGGACCCACTCTCGGCGGCTACCTTACGGAGACCTACGACTGGCGTTGGGTTTTCTACATCAATCTGCCGTTCGGCATCTTAGCGCTCATCGGCATCCTCGCCTTTGTACCGGAAACACCCCGTGACCGGCGCCGCGGCTTTGACTTCTTCGGCTTCGCCCTCTTGAGCCTCTCCATCGGCGCGTTGCAGATGATGCTCGACCGCGGCGAGTCTCAGGACTGGTTCGCCTCGACCGAGATCGTGGTCGAGACGGTGCTCGCGGGTCTCTTCCTCTACATGTTTCTGGTGCACATGTTCACGGCGCGCGAGCCGTTCCTCGAGCCCGCCCTGTTCCGAGACCGCAACCTCGCAGTGGGACTCTTCCTCATTTTCATGGTCGGCGTGATCCTGCTCGCCACCCTCGCCTTGCTGCCACCCTTTCTGCAGAACCTGATGGGTTTTCCGGTGCTCACCACCGGCTACGTGCTCGCGCCGCGCGGGGTTGGCACCATGATTGCGATGATCATCGTGGGCCGCCTGATCGGCAAGCTGGACACCCGCCTGCTGATCCTGCTCGGCATCGGCCTGACGGCGCTCTCCTTATGGGAGATGTCGGGCTTCACCACCGAGGTGCCGATTTCGACCATTGTCTGGACCGGCGTCACCCAGGGGCTGGGACTTGGCTTCATCTTCGTGCCGCTCAGCACCGTGACCTTTTCGACCCTCGCTGCCCACTATCGAAACGAGGGCACGGCCATGTACAGCCTGATGCGCAACATCGGCAGTAGCATCGGCATCTCGATCGTCGTCACGCTGCTCGCCCAGAACACCCAGATCAACCACGCCGCCATTGCGGACGTCATGACTCCGTTCCGTACCATGCTGCAGTCGCCCTGGCTGCCGCAAGCGTGGAACTGGCACACGATGTCGGGCGTCACGGCCCTCAACGGCGAAGTAACACGCCAGGCGGCGACCATCGCCTATCTCAACGACTTCACTTTTATGATGTGGGTGACGCTGCTATCGGCGCCGCTGCTGTTACTGCTCCGGAAATCACGAATGCCCGCGGTCGCGAAGCCTGCCGTGACGGAGTAAGACCGAAATAAGAGCGGAGGAGATTGGCAGCGACGACCGAGGTCGGCTTCTGGGGGCTGACAGCGGTCGAGGTCAGGACCCGCAAGATAACTCAGCCTTCGACCATACAGGCCGCGGCCTTCTGACTCACTTTCCTGACTCAGGAAGACTAGCATTACAGTTGCATGTTTCTTTTGAGGTTCGCGCGCTTGAGGTGAGCGCGGCGCGCGTCGGCCTGGTGGGCGCGGCGCCACAGTGACCACGCGATGATGTGGGTGGGTTGGATGCGCCGTTGAGCAAGCTTCCCGGAGATGCGGCGGATTTCCTGGATCGACCAGCGGATCAGGAACGCTTGGTCCGAAGACGCGGCAGCGTTTTTTGAGCGGCACGGCATTGGCGTGATGACGGATGACGGCCATCATGGCGAAGGCGAGCATGGCGAGCGAGACATGGCGATGCCAGCCATGCCAGGAGCGGGTTTCGTTGTGATCGAGACCGAGTTCGTTCTTGGCGGCTTCGAAGCTGTCTTCGATGGCCCAGCGATGACCTTCCACCGAGACCAGCTTTTCCATGGACGCGCCCTTGGAGCACCAGGTGGAGAAGAAAGCGAGCTCGCTGTCGGCGATGCTGCGGCGGATCATGAGTCCCCGTGTCCACTTGCCCTTGAGGGCGCTGTTGTATTCGCCGGCATGGATCGGCCAGTTCGAGACAAGCCCAGTCGTGCAGGCGCGGTCCTTTGGTTCCTTCGCCGGACGACAAGCGCCGCCAGGCGTTCTTGGGGAGGGCTTGCGCAATCTTCGCCGCGGTGCCCCGAACAAATTGCTTCTTGCCCCAAGAGTTGAATACATGGTTGGCGGCAACACCCAGAACGTAACCCTTGCCCGCCTAGCGGAGCATCGTCTCGATGTCGCCCGTGCCATACACGCTGTCCGCTGCAACGAAGGAGAACGGCACCCTGGCGGCGATGGCGCGTGCAATCATCCGGCGCGCAATCTGCGGCTTGGTCGCAAAGTCCACACCCTCCGGCACATGCGCCGCCTTCAGTCGCTCGGGATCGTCCGTCCATTCTTTCGGCAAATAAAGCGCCCGGTCGATGAAGGCATGGCCGTGGCGCGACACGTAGGAGGCGAACACGCCGATCTGGCAATTGGTGATCTTGCCCGCCGAGCCCGTGTACTGACGCGCAACTCCGCACGAGGCTTTGCCCTGCTTCAGAAAGCCGGTCTCATCGATGACCAAGACTGCTTCCTCGTCGGCCAGCGTTTCCAGCGCGTAATCTCGCACGATGTCGTGCAGCGCATCGGCGTCCCACTGGCCGCGGCCCAGGATCGCCTGTTGCCGCCACGGGCCGGGATCGCCCGCCGCCTCCGCCCGCATCCAGCCCGTCTTGCGCGGCTCGCTCCCCAACAGCCCGTCCAGAAACTGTCCCGAGGGCTCGCCAATAGGCCGCTCAAACCGCGACGTTGTCGATCAGCCGAGTGCGGCCAAGCCGGGCCGCCGCTGCAATCCGCGCCGGGCCGGCGACACGTTCGATCGGCGCGAGGCTTTCAGCATCGACGACATCGAAGTACTCGACCTTGTCGAATCCTGCGGCAAGCAGCGCCTGCGCCGACTCCGCGGCCGCCTTGGCGCACGGCGTGCGGCCGTCCCGTACATTGGCCGCGAGCGCCGTGAGCTCGCGATACATCGCAATGGCAATCTTGCGTTCTTGGGGTGAGAGGTAGCGGTTGCGCGACGACATGGCGAGCCCATCGGGCTCGCGGATGGTCGGCATGCCTATGATCTCGATGGGCATGGCAAGATCGTGCGCCATGCGCTTCAGCACCTGGAGCTGCTGATAGTCCTTCTCGCCAAAGTAGCCGCGGTCGGGCATGGCCATTATCAGGAACTTGCACACGACAGTGGCGACGCCCTGGAAGTGGCCAGGCCTGA
>JADHLS010000072.1 GCA_016780605.1 Reyranella sp. | reverse complement strand
GGCGCTCATGGTCATGTTCTTCCGGACCGCGCGCATCCTGCGCGCTCATGATCATGAGCGGGCGGGTCGGTTGCGTCAGACGCGACCCGGCCCGTGGTCCAAAAGATCATGAGCGCCACTGGAGTGGCGCGCTCCCGGCAAAGACTTACTGTTGCTGCTGTTGCTCGCCGCTCCAGCCCTTCTTCTCGGCCTCGAAGAAGGAGGCGAAGACCTTGCGGATGGTGCTCTCGGCGATGTCGCGGGTGATGAACACGACGCGGCTCTTGCGGTCGTCGCCCTCGGGCCAGGCGTCGAGCGTGGCCGGCGGATGGAAGACGTGCTGCACGCCGTGAATCACGACGGGCTTGTCGGTGTCCTTGACGTTCAGAATCCCCTTCATGCGCAACAGGTCGGGACCGCGATAGGTCACCAGCGCGTCGAACGCCGCCGCCACCGTCGCCCAGCTCATCGGCTCGTCGAAGGTCATGCAGAACGCCTTGATGCGATCGTCATGGCGGTTGACGTTGTGCGGATCCTGCTCGCCATGGCCATGATCGTGCCCATGGTCATGATCGTGGCCGTGATCATCGTGGCCATGGCCGTGATGATGATGGTGATGGCCGCCGTGCCCGTGGTCGTAGGCCTCCTCGTGCAGCCAGCGCTTGACGTCGGCGCTCTTGGTGTCGGGATTGTAGAGGCCCGCGTTCAGGATCTCGTTGGGGTCGATCTCGCCACCCGAGATGGCATGGAACGGCGCGCCGGGATTGAGCTGGTGCAGCCGGCCCTTGAGCTCGGAGAGCTTCGGCGCATCGGCGATATCTGTCTTGGTGAGCAGCAGCCGGTCGGCGACGGCGGCCTGCTTCACCGCCTCCTCGTGATTGTCGAGCGTGCTGGTGCCGTTGACGCCGTCGACCGTGGTTACGACGCCATCGAGGCGATAGCGCGAGGCAAGCAGCGGATCCGTCATCAGCGTGTGCAGGATGGGCGCCGGATCGGCGAGACCGGTCGTCTCGACCACCATGCGCTTGAACGGCGTCACCTCGCCCTTCGAGCGCTTCAGGAACAGCTCGCTCATGGTGCGCACCAGATCGCCACGCACCGTGCAGCACAGGCAGCCCGAGTTCAGGGTCACCATGCCTTCGTCGTCCGACTTCTCGACCAGCAGGTGGTCGAGCCCGATCTCGCCGAACTCGTTGATGATCACTGCCGTGTCGGCAAGCTCGGGCCGGCGCAGCAGCTTGTTCAGCAGCGTGGTCTTGCCGCTGCCCAGGAAGCCGGTCAGCACCGTGACGGGAATGCGTTGCTCGGCGGCGGTCTGCGTGTCGCTCATCGCTCTCTCTACTCTTCAACCCGTCAGCTGACGGTCACCAGAACTTGTCCGCCTTCTTGAAGACCTTCCACGCCTTTTCAAGCTTGCGGCGGCGACGCTTTTCGCCGGCTTCCGCCTGCTTGGCGAGGCGCTTCAGCGGCTTGGCCACGTCCTCGGTGGGACGGGCGGCCGTGGCGAGGTCGGCCAGCATGTGGCGGGCGACCGCGCGGTCGTTCAGGGCGCCCAGCGCGCCCTGCAGGCGCGCCGTCGCCTCGATATAGGGCTTGGCTGCCGCCTGGGCAAAGGCCGGCTGGAGGAATTCGGCGGCATAGCGCAGCTTCTTGATGGCGATGCGCAGCCGATGCAGGCGGTGCGAATCGAGCGAAGCGATCTTGCGGCCGCGATGCATGACCTTGTCGTGGTGGGCCTCGAGCTCGCCGCGGGCGAACTCGTCCAGCCGGTCGATCGGAGCGGCCGGCGACAGGTCGAGGAAGGCATGGAGCTGGCGGTCGAACGCATCGTAACGCGCGCCCGACAGGGCGGCGCGGGCGCGCTGCAGGTGGGTGTCGGCCAGCCGCCGAGCGACCCGCTGCACGATCGGCGGGACCTCCTCGACGGTCTCGGTGAGGAAGACGTGCAGGTCGCGCGCCGGCGCGCATTCGCCGGCCAGCCACCTGGCCTCGGCCGACAGTGCCCGCATCACCGGGCCGTCGACGGCATGGCGGAACAGGCCGAAAGCGGCGCGCAGCCGGCGCAGGGCCACGCGCGTCTGGTGGATTCCGATCGGCCGGCGGTTTTGCAGCACCATGGCCCGGTACTTGCGAAGGTCGGCATGGCAGTCGCCCACGATGTGACGCAGCGCGACATCGGGCGCTGTCGTGGGGGCAAGACCGGTGTCGAAGGGCGCCATGCAGGGTGGACCGTAGCGACCATGAAACACCGGGCAACCGCAAAGAACGACAGTCTGGTGAAGGTTTTATGACTATTGCGATGCTGCGCGCGGGCTGCATTTTCGCCCGATTTCGCTGGCCGGCCGGGCGGTTAGGCCAAGTCGTTTCCTATCCGTTTCCGGTGGCGGCCAGTGGTCGCACTGCCCTAGAGTCGTACCCATGAGCGTCGATGCCACTGCCTTCAAGAGGGGCATGCGCCACCTCGCGGCCAGCGTCACCCTGATCACGACCCGTCACCGCGACCTGCGCGGCGGGCTCACGGCCACGGCCGTGTGCTCGGTTTCGGCCGAACCGCCGCAGATCCTGGTCTGCGTCAACAAGTCGGCCTCCGCCCACGATACGATCGGCGAGGCGGGCTTCTTCTGCGTCAACGTGCTGGCGCCCCAGCATCGCAAGATCGCCGAGCGCTTCGCCGGCATGGACGGCGTGGAAGGCGACGATCGCTTCGTCGACATGGGCGAGTGGTCGACGCTCAGCACCGGCGCGCCGGTGCTGAAGGGCTGCCCGGTGTCGTTCGACTGCAAGCTGGTGACCGAGGTCAAGGCCGGCACCCACACCGTCTATATCGGCGAGATCATCGACATCACGCTCGATCCCCAGGCCCACGCCCTGCTCTACGCCGACGGCGCCTTCGTGCATGGCGAGCTTTTGAAGAAGGCCCTGCAGGCGGCGTAGCCCTCGGCGAGCTGGGGGTTGCGCGACTAGCTCAAGCCTCTATGTTCCCGGCCCTGTTGGGGCGTAGCCAAGTGGTAAGGCAGAGGATTTTGATTCCTCCATTCCCAGGTTCGAATCCTGGCGCCCCAGCCATTCACCGCTGCCTCAGCTCACCGTGACCGGCGTCAAATCCTGCAGCCAGCTCTGAGCCTGGACGAAGCCTTGCACGTTGGGTGCGAGGGCCCGCGGATTGAGGTCATGCACGATCCAGACCCAGGCGGCATCCTCGACCAGGATCTCGTGAAGCTGCGCCAGGAGCTTGTCCTGCTTCTCGGGATCGAGCTCCTCCTTGGCGGCCTTGGCGAGTTCCTCGGCCTTGGGGTTGGAATAGCCGCCCCAGTTGAAGCCGCTCGCCTTCATGAAGGTCGAGCCCGGCCCGATCAGGCCGATGTCGGGATCCCAGTAGGCCCAGGAATTGTTGATGCCGTGCCGGCCCTTGTTTTCCGGCGCCGACGCGCCGACGCGTCGCCGGTTCCTCACCGCTTCCCAGTCGATGACCTCGAACTCGACGTCTATACCGACGCTGCGCATGTTCTCCTTGATGAACTCGTTCATCGGCAGAGGCTGCATCTGCCCGGAGCCTGACGGCGAGATGATGATCTTCACCTTGACCGGGTTCTTCTCGCCATAGCCCGCCTCGGCGAGCAGCTTCTTGGCGGCGTCGGGATTGTAGCCGAGGTCCGTCTTCGGATTGCCGAACCAGGGATGACCGGGATTGACCATCCCTTTGGCCGGCGCCGCCAGCCCGCCCAGCAGCGTGACCAGCCCCTGGCGATCGATCGCCATGTTGGCGGCCTTGCGCACGCGGATATCGCGGAAGGGCGATCCTTCCTCGAAGCTCACCATGTAGGGCCACACATGCGGATAGAGATTGGTGACGATCTGCATCTTCTGCTGCTTCAGGCGCGCGATCACGTCGGGCGGCGGCGCCTCGACCCAGTCGACGCGACCCGCCAGCAGGGCCGCGATCCGGGTGTTGGCGTCGGGGATCGGCAGCAGGATCAGGCGCTCGCATTTGGGAATCCGCGCCTTGTCCCAATGGTCGGGATTGCGCACCAGCTCGGCGCGCTCGCGCGGCACGAACGCGACGAGCTTCCACGGCCCCGTGCCAGATGGCTGCTCGGCGAACTTGTTCCAGTCGCGCCCCACCTTCTCGAACTGCGCCGGGCTCGACATGAACACGCTGGCGAGCGAGTAGGGCAGCACGGCGTCGATCACCTTGGTGGTGAGCTCGATGGTGTAGTCGTCGAGCTTGCGCCACGATGCGATGCCTCCGGTGTAGAGGCCGCCCTGAGCCGCTTGGTTCGCGTCGAATTGCGGCGCGTTGCGGTTCAGGAGCTTTTCGAGGTTCCAGACGACCGCATCGGCATTGAAGTCCGAACCGTCGTGGAAGCGCACACCGCGCCTGAGCTTGAGGGTCCAGACCCGCTTGTCCGCCGGCGAGATCGACCAGCTTTCGGCCAGGTCGGGAACGATCTTGGCGGCGACGTCGCCTCGCGACAGGTCCCAGCGCGTCAGTCCGTCGTAGACGGTGATGCCCATAAAGCGGACACCTTCGGCGCCCTGGTTGGGCTGGCCCGTCGTCAGCGGGATATCCGCAGCTGTCATCGCCACCCGAAGCGTTCCCGCCGTCGACTGCGCATGAGCACTCGGCGCTGCCGCGGCGCCAAACGCCAGGCCGGCTGTCGCCGCGGACGACAATTTCAGGAAGTCGCGCTTCTTCATGGAAGGATCCCGCTGGTTTCGAGCGGAATCCCCTACGCAAGACATATGCCGGGCGAGGAGAGGCGGTGGCATGTTCCTTGCAGCCGCGGGCACTGACGTCAATTGCTGCTGGATCCCGTCTCATGCTGAACCTGTCGTGTTTTCTCTCGCGCTCGAGTGCGGCCGCGCTTGCGCTTGCGGTCGCCTTCGCCAGCCAGGTCGCGCTGGCCCAGGGCACGTTGCGCATCGGCATGACCGCGGCCGACGTGCCGCTCACGACGGGCCAGACCGACCAGGGCGGCGAGGGCATGCGCTTCATGGGCTACACGGTCTATGACGGGCTGATCAATTGGGACCTGTCGTCGGCCGACAAGCCGTCGGGGCTGGTGCCCGGCCTCGCCACGAGCTGGACCGTCGACGAGGGCGACAACACGCGTTGGGTCGTGAAGTTGCGGCGCGACGTGAAGTTCCACGACGGCAGCGATTTCAACGCCGACGCCGTCGTCTGGAACTTCGACAAGATCCTGAACGACAGGTCTCCGCAGTATGACTCCAAGCAGGCGGCGCAGGGCCGCTCGCGCATTCCGGCGGTGAAGTCCTACAAGGCGCTCGACGACTACACCGTCGAGTTCGTCACCAAGGCGCCCGACGCGTTCCTGCCCTACCAGATCGGCTGGATCATGATGTCGAGCCCGGCGCAGTGGGAGAAGGTCGGTCGCGACTGGAACAAGTTCGCCGCCACGCCCTCGGGCACGGGGCCGTGGAAGCTCGCGGCGTTCGTGCCGCAGACCCGCGCCGAGCTGGTGCCCAACAAGGACTACTGGGACAAGACGCGCATCCCCAAGCTCGACAAGCTGGTCCTGCTGCCGATCCCGGAGGCGTCGGCCCGCACGGCGGCGCTGCGCTCGGGCCAGGTCGACTGGATCGAGGCGCCGTCACCCGATGCCGTGCCGAGCATCGAGAAGGCCGGCTTCAAGATCGTGACCAACGCCTATCCGCACAACTGGACCTGGCATCTCAGCATGTTCGACGGCTCGCCGTGGAAGGACGTGCGCGTGCGCAAGGCGGCTAACCTCGCGATCGACCGCGCCGGCCTGAAGGTGCTGCTGAACGGGCTGATGATCCCGGCGAAGGGTTTCGTCGTGCCGGGCAGCCAGTGGTTCGGCGCGCCGACCTTCGACGTGAAGTACGATCCCGAGGCGGCCAAGAAGCTCCTGGCCGAAGCGGGCTACGGGCCGTCCAACCCGGTCAAGGTCAAGATCCTGATCTCGGCCTCGGGCTCGGGCCAGATGCAGCCCTTGCCGATGAACGAGTACATCCAGCAGAACCTGGCTGATGTCGGCATCAAGGTCGATTTCGACGTCGTGGAATGGAATGCCATGATCAATATGTGGCGCGCCGGCGCGAAGTCGGACGTCGTGAAAGGCGCCAACGGCATCAACTTCACCTACTTCATCCAGGACCCGTTCACCGCCTTCATCCGCCATCTCGATTCCAAGCTGGTGGCGCCCAATGGCACCAACTGGGGCTTCTACGTCGATCCGGAGATGGACGCGCTGTTCGACAAGGCACGCACGACCTTCGACGCCAAGGCGCAGGACGAGGTGCTGCGCAAGATCCATGAAAAGATCGTCAACGAGGCGCTGTTCCTGTTCGTGACCCACGACGTCAATCCGCGCGCCATGTCGACCAAGGTCACGGGCTTCGTCCAGGCCCAGAACTGGTTCCAGGATTTCTCGCCGATCACCATGAAGTAGCTGATTAGTTATTGACCTGAGAAAGCACAGCGGTTATATTGGCTCCTGCCGCCGTGCTTCAGGCGTCCGTTCTATGCATCGTTTATCCGACAACCATCGCCCGCGCGGCGCGAGCCGCGCGGCTGCCTGATCCCGTCCAGGGCCCCTCACTCGCTTTTGGTCTGCAGTCCACCAAAATGGTCTGCGGGAAACCCTGGAAACCCTGGAAACCTCCCATGGCGCTGCCGGCAGTGCTGGCAGCGCCGGCGTGCGGAAGAACGCGCAATGTCGTCTATGTCCCTGTTTAGCGGACTCTGCTTGGCCGCTCCCGGCGTCTGAAAGAGTAGGCACGGCAACGGATTGCGGCGAGTTGTGGAGGCTCGCCGCGAACGCGATCCCGTTTGCTCCGGTCAGGCCATTTCCAGCGTCCGCTTGCGGCGCACGGGCGGCCGCGCCGGCAACTGCTCGGCGATCTGGACGGCGTTCAGGGCCGCGCCCTTGCGCAGGTTGTCGCCGGTGACGAACAGGGCAAGCCCGTGCTTCACCGTCGGATCGGGCCGCACGCGGCCGACGAACACCTCGTCGCGACCCGTCGCCTCGAGTGGGTTGGGCACCTCGGAGAGCACGACGCCCGGCGCCTCGCGCAGCAGCTCCAGCGCCTTGGCAACCGGCAAGGGACGGTCGAACTCGGCGTTGATCGACAGCGAATGGCCCGTCCACACCGGCACGCGCACGCAGGTGCCCGACACCGGCAAGTCTGGGATTTCCAGGATCTTGCGGGTCTCCTCGCGCAGCTTCACCTCTTCCTCGGAATAGCCGTTCTCGACGATGCGGTAGTTGAGCGGCACGACGTTGTAGGCGATTGGTCTTGCCCACTTGGGCCCCGAAGCAAACTCAATGGCGTTGCCGTCATGCACCAGCGCCGTGGCGCCGGCGCCGGCGCTCTGCATCTGACTCTCGAGCTCGTCGATGCCCGCGCCGCCCGCGCCGGACACCGCCTGATAGGTGCTGACCACCAGCCGACGCAGGCCGGCCGCCTTGTGCAGCGGCTTCAGCGCCGGCATGGCCGCCATGGTCGTGCAGTTGGGGTTGGCGACGATGCCCTTGGGGATCGAGCGCAGGGCATGCGGATTGACCTCGGCCACCACCAGCGGGACCTTGGGGTCCGAGCGCCAGGCCGACGAATTGTCGATCACGATGGCGCCCGCCGCCGCGACGACGGGGGCGAGCTTGCGCGAGGTCTCGCCGCCCGCCGAGAAGAACACGATGTCGAGGCCGGAATAGTCGGCGCGCGCGGCGTCCTCCACCACGATCTCCTGGTCCTGCCACGCCCGACGCTTGCCCGCCGAGCGGGCCGAGGCGAAGAGGCGCAACGAGCCGACGGGGAAATTGCGTTCGGCGAGGATGGTCCGCATCAGCTCGCCCACCATGCCAGTGGCGCCGACGATCCCTACGGACAAAGGCGGTTGTTGATCGGACGAAGGTTCTGACGACATGGGACGCTTCTCCTGTTGTGCAGCCGGAGACGGAGCGCCCGCGAACGACAAAGGCCCCGTCTGGTCGGCGGGGCCTTGAAGGATCGTTCGCTATTGTCTGGCTTTAGCGCGCGCAAGCTCCTTCCGTCCCACCGTGTGTGGCGGCTTTTTTGACGGTTCGGATCATGGTGGCGCGGAACGACATGCACGACCCTTATAGATCGGCGCGTTGGAATTTGCAAAGGTCGAGAATGACTGAGAGTTACGACGCCATTGTCCTCGGCCTCGGCGCAATGGGCGCCGCCGCGGCCTATCAACTGGCGCGGCGCGGCGCCAAGGTGCTGGGCATCGACCGGTATGCTCCGCCGCACGATCAGGGCTCGACCCATGGCGATACCCGCATCACCCGCATCGCCTGCGGCGAGGGGCCGGAATACTCGGCCTTCGCCCGGCGCAGCCACGAGATCTGGCGCGAGCTCGAGGCTGAGACGGGTCTCGACCTCTTGACCCAGAACGGCTTCCTCGCGATCTCGGGGGCCGGCGAACGCTCGGCCAACCACGGTGTCGCAAAATTCCTCGATGCCACCGCGGCCGCGGCTCGGTCCGCCGGCGTGAAGTACGAAATCCTCGACGGCGCGACGCTGCGCCGGCGCTATCCGGCCTTCGGCGTCGCCGACGGCGACCAGGCCTATCACGACGCGGTGGGCGGCTTCGCACGGCCGGAGAATTGCGTGACCGCCCAGCTGCGGGCAGCAGCCGCGCGCGGCGCCGACCTGCGCTCGGGCGAGACCGTGGTCTCCTTTGTGCCACACGACGGTTCCGTGACAGTCACGACCGACAAGCAGACCTACCGCGCCGCCCAGCTGATCGTGGCGGCCGGCGCCTGGCTGCCGGCCATGCTGAAGCCCGCGCTCGCCGCCAACTTCATGGTCACGCGTCAGGTGCTGTACTGGTTCCGCGCCCGCAGCGAGGCGGCGCACGCTGAGTTCGCGCCCGATCGTTTTCCTGTCTACATCTGGCAGCTGCCGGCGCCGCAATCGATCTACGGCTTTCCCGCCACCGGCGGGATAGAGGAGGGCGTCAAGCTGGCGACCGAACAATACGACGTGGCGACCACGCCCGAGTCGGTTTCGCGCACCGTCCCTCCCGAGGAAGTGCGCGAGATGTACGAGACCTATGTCGAGCCGTTCTTTCCCAGCCTGTCGCCGGTCTGCGTGCGGAGCAAGACCTGCCTTTATACATGGGTCGACAAGGCGCGCTTCATCATCGATCGCCATCCCGACCACGATCGGGTCATCGTGGCGTCACCCTGCTCGGGCCACGGCTTCAAGCACTCCGCCGGCGTCGGCGAGCTGCTGTCCCAGATGGCGCTCGAGGGCAAGAAGCCCGATCCACGGTTTGCTTTCCGCTAAGGGAGCGCGGGCCTCTGGCCCGCATCATGATGATGATGATGATGCGGGCCAGAGGCCCGCGCTCCCTTCAATGCTTCTCCAATTCCGCGAGGATCGCCGACGCGCACGCTGCCGTGGTCATCGTGCCCGTATCGACCATGATGTCGTAGCTCAAGAAGCCGTGCACCACGCCGGCGAGCCCGCGGGCGCGGCCGAGCACACGGTCGCCGCGCTCGCGCTCGCGTTCTTCCAGGATTTCAACTGGGCAGGTGACGCCGACGCTGAACACGTCCAGCCCGTCAAAGGCGCGGCGGCAGCTCTCCTGCATCGCCCTGTCGTGCAGCACGTGGTCGAAGATCACCGCGTTGCCGCCGTCGACCAGGGCGCGCACCGCCGGCGCCATCGCATCGAGGATGCGGCGGAACACCGGACCGAAGCGCGCGGTGACGGTGGGCGGCGCGCCGGCTGGCGAGGTCGTCACCATCTCCACGCCGAGTGCGGTGTAGAGGTCGTGCTCGCCCTGATGCGCGGTGTCGGCGCCGCGGTAGTAGCGCGGGGCGGCCATGAAGACGAAGTCGTCGAAGGCCGTCACCAGATAGGGCTCTTCGATCGCTGCCTGCAGGGCGCGGCAAAGCGTGGTCTTGCCCGCGCTCGAGGGGCCATTCACCAGGATGACGTCGGGCCGCCGCACCCGCTGCCCCCACCGCCCGCTACAGCCGGTGCCGCACCCGCGGCTGCGGCGTCGCCAGAACCGCCAGCAACGCTGCCAGAGCCGGCAGGCCTTGCACGTAAAGGATCGACATCTTGGCGGTGAGCCCGCCATAGACTCCGGCGATGACGACGCAGAGCAGGAAGAACACCCTCACGTCACGCCGCCCGCTGAACAGTCCCCACAGCAGGCCGGCGGCGAGGAAGCCATTGTAGAGCCCCTGGTTGGCCGCCAACACCTTCGATGAGTTGGCGAACTCCGGTGTCGTCTCGAACACCCGCAGGCCGATCGGGTCGGTCCAGTAGAACATCTCGAGGACCAGGAAGCCGAGATGGCTCAAGGCCACGATCGCCACCAGCAGCAGCGCGATGATGCGCATCGTCGGTCTCCCCCCGTTCGATGAGGGGCCAATCGTAGCACGGACGCCGTCAGGCGCGCTTCATTGCCCGTTCGCGCTCCCGGTAGACTCGCGCCAGGCGTTGGGCGCGGTCTTCAGCGCTGGTGAAGAGATCGGGCAGGCCTTCGTTGCTGGCGGCTAAAAGCTCCTCCTCGAGCACGGCGTGCGGCTTGCGCTTGCCGTCGGCCAGCAGGTGCTCGATCTCCACACCGCGCTCGGCCAGGCGGCGCGAGACCAGCACGGTGCGATGGCAGTCGAGTGGCTCCTTCTCGGCGCACATCAGGCAAAGCGTCGTGTCGGCCGAGCCGGCGATCAGGCGATCGAGCGCGCCCTTGAAGTCGGGCCGCTCGGCCAGCGCCTCGTAGCCGGCGCCATCCTTGGGCTTGCCGCCGAGCGCGGCACCTTCGTAGCGATAGAGGATGCTGGCCGCCGACAGGCTCTGTGCCAGGCGTTCGCGCCCGAACTGCGGGAAGCGGCGCGAATACGGCATCGAGCGCACGTCGACCACCGCCTCGACGCCGCCCGCATTCAACAGGTCGACGAAGCGTTCGATGGGATGGTTCGAATGACCGATGGTCTTGATCATGGCGCTGACGTCGGTCCGGCAGCATAGGCCTGCCGCGCAGGCGTTGGCTATGAGCCTGGCGGACAAGCCGGCATGTCGCGCAGGTACTTGTATCGTCCGTGCCCCTTGAGCTCCAGGAGGTCGTAGGCGACGAGGCCGGGAACGTCGATCCGCTCGACCCGCACGCCCTCGGCTGAAAGCTCGATCGACAGGATTCCCAGGACATTGTCGGCGCTGCTGTCGGCCGGCTCGGGCACCAGGAAGGCGGTCGACGGGGCCCAGACATGGCGCCGGTCCTCGCGCACGACATCACGATGGCAGTGCAGGTGTCCGCTCAGGACAACCTGCACCGGTGCGTTCCGCAGGCGGCGCAGCAGCCGGGCGCGGGGCGCCGGATTGACGGTCCTCTCCGTCTCCTCGGATTCTGCCAACGACTGCAGGAACAGCGGCTTGTGCAGCGCCAGAAGGACCGGCCGCGCCGCTGCGCCAAGCTCGCGGTCGAGCCAGGCGTCCTGCTCTTCTTCCTGCGGCAGGTCCGAGCCGAGAAGCTGCGCATTGATGCCGAGCACGCGCCAGCCGCCGGCGTCGAAGGCGAAACGGTCGGCGCCGAACACCGATCGCCACCGCTGCAAGCGGCTTGCGTCGATGATCTGGCCGGCGTCCTGGCCCGGCGGCTCGTCGCCGACATCGTGATTGCCGGGCACGGCATGGACCGGCGCCGTCAACCGGCCAAGCGCCTGGCGGGCAAAGGCCACTTCGGCGTCGCTGTCGGGGCCGTTGATGCAGAGATCGCCGCTCACGATGACCGCATCGGGCGCCAGCTGGTTCACCATCTCGCAGGTGCGGCACCAGTTGTCCCAGAAGAAGCCGTGCGTCGGCGACAGATGCGGATCGGAGATCACGATGATGCGCGCCATGGCGGTCCTC